>NZ_JBHZAV010000210.1:0-15994 GCF_042754445.1 Embleya sp. NPDC059213 | reverse complement strand
AACACCCCGCCGAGGCCACGGCCCTCGGCGGGGTGTTCGCGTGTCGGGCCGGCTCCCGGCTGTGGTGGCCCTGACCGACACCGGCCGGCGTCGCCACGAGGAACGCAAGGCGTTCCTGCTGGACGCCCTGCACACGAGCCTCGGCCACCTGGACACCGACGCCGTCGACACGGCCTCGGAGGTGCCGGGTCGACTCGTGGACATCTACGACCGGCTGTGAGCCCGCCCCGGACGCCCGTCCGGCACGCGGCCCAAACCGCCGAGCATGGTCAGGCCCGCGTACGCCGATTCGTCCCGTACCGGCGTGTCCGGGCGCCAGTGTGGCAGGAAGACCACGCCCGGCTCGACCGGTTCGGTGCCCTCGAAGAAGCTCTCGATCGTCTCCCGGCTGCGGAACCGCCCGCTGCCCAGGGTGGACAGGAACAGCCGCTCCAACTCCCGCCCCTCGGGCGTGGCATCACTGAAGTGCGTGATGAACACGAAGCTTCCCGGGGCCAACGCCTCGCGGTAGGCCCGGACCAGTCCGGCCGGGTCGTCCTCGTCCGCGAGATGGTGCAGCACCGCCAGCAGGAGCAGCCCCACCGGCCGCTCCAGGTCCAGGAGTTCGGCGACCTCCGGTCGGGAGAGCACGTCCCGGGCATCGCGCACGTCGGCGGTCACCACCCGGGTACGGTCGTTCTCGGCCAACAGTGCGCGCCCGTGCGCGAGTACGATCGGGTCGTTGTCGACGTAGACGACGCGCGCCTCGGGGTTGTGCTCCCGGGCCACCTCGTGGGTGTTGCGCACGGTGGGCAACCCCGAGCCCAGGTCCAGGAATTGGTCGATGCCGCACTCGGCCATGTACCGCACACCGCGTTCGAGGACCGCCCGGTTCAGCCTGGCGCCGACCCGGGCATTGGGCATCGCGGCCATCGCCTTGTCGGCGATCACCCGATCCACGGCGAAGTGGTCCTTACCGCCCAATATCGCGTCGTAGACCCGTGCGACGCTGGGCACACCCACATCGATACCGGTAGGCGCCCACGCCTCCGGTTCCTCCGGCCGGTCGTCGACCCCACCACTCGACGGCACTCGCCACTCATCCGACACGTTTCCCCCCGATCGGATCCGACGCACGCGGGACGACCCGCGCACAGAAGCGTATCCACCCCGCCCGCCCCGACCCCGCGCCCCCCTACTCCGTACCCCGACTGTTACACCCGCCCCCCACATCCCCACCTCCCGTGCCACACAACGGAGTTCCCGCCGGCGGCCCTACCGCGGGAACGGCCGGCGGCGGGCCCGCCGGTGGATGCCGGTGCCTCGTGTGCCGGCGATCAGCGGCCGAATCTGCGGGTGCGGGCGCTGTAGGCGCGCAGTGCGCGGAGGAAGTCGATCTTGCGGAAGGCGGGCCAGTTCAGGTCGCAGAAGTAGAGCTCCGAGTAGGCGGCCTGCCAGAGGAGGAAGCCGGACATGCGCATTTCGCCGCTGGTGCGGATCACCAGGTCCGGGTCGGGCCGGCCGCCCGTGTACAGGTGGGCGGCGATGTCGTCGGCGGTGAACCGGCTCGCGACGTCGTCCAGGGTCGCACCCGCGCGTGCCTCGTGGTCCAGCAACGAGCGGATCGCGTCGACGATCTCGTCCCGCCCGTCGTACCCGACCGCGACGGTCAACTCGAAGCCGGCCGTGCGGGTGCCGGTGACGTCCGCCGCGAGCTTGAGCGCGTCCCGGGTCGAGTCCGGCAGGGCGTCGAGTCGGCCCGCCGGGTGCAGGCGCCAGACGTTGCCCGGCTCGGTCACCCCGCCGACCACGACCTCCTCGATCACCCGGGCCAGGTAGTCGACCTCGCCTGCCGGACGTTTGCGCAGGTTGTCCGTCGAGGCCAGGAAGACGGTGGCCCGGGTGATGCCCAACTCCTCGCACCAGCCCAGGACCTCGTGTACGTGTTCGGCCCCGCGTCGGTGCCCCACGCTCGGGTTCTCGTAGCCCATCGCCCGGGCCCACCGGCGGTTGCCGTCGATCACCAGGGCGACGTGATTCGGGAGCGTGTCCTTGGCGAGACCGGCGCGCAGGCGACCGGCGTACAGGCGGTAGGCGGCGTTGCGGATGATCCGGATCATGCCGTCAGCAAACCAGCCCACCCCGCCCGACCGAAGCCGCACGGGGGGAGGTTTTGTGAAGATTGCCCCGGCACGAGGCCGGAGTGCTCCCTTCGACGCCCCGTACGGCGACGGTGGCGCGGGTCAGGCGAAGCCTGCGATCGGGCGGGGCGTGTAGGGGCTTTCCAGGCGGCTGGTTTCGGGGTCGGTGAGGGTGATGGAGAGGGCGGCCACCGCGTCCTCGATGTGGCCGGGCTTGGTAGCGCCGATGATCGGGGCGGTCACGCCGGGACGATCGGCGAGCCAGGCCAGGGCGATCCGGGCGCGGGAGACCCCACGCTCCTCGGCGATCTCGGCGACCGCTTCGACGATCGGGCGATCCGCCTCGCCGTACAGGGTCTTCCCGAAGTCGTCGGTCTCGCTGCGCGCGCTGTCCGCGCCCCAGTCGCGGGTGAGTCGGCCCCGGGCCAGCGGGCTCCACGGGATCACGCCCACCCCCTGGTCGGCGCACAGCGGCATCATCTCCCGCTCCTCCTCGCGGTAGAGCAGGTTGAGGTGGTTCTGCATCGAGACGAACCTGGTCCAGCCGTGCCGCTCGGCGGTGTACTGGGCCTTGGCGAACTGCCAGGCGTACATCGAGGAGGCCCCGATGTAACGCGCCTTGCCCGCCTTGACCACGTCGTGCAGCGCTTCGAGCGTCTCCTCGATCGGGGTCGCCGCGTCCCAGCGGTGGATCTGGTAGAGGTCCACGTAGTCCGTGCCCAGCCGGCGCAGGGAGTTGTCGATCTCGGTCAGCACGGCCTTGCGGGACAGCCCGGCCGCGTTGGGTCCGGGCCGCATCCGACCGTTGAGCTTGGTCGCGATCACGATCTCGTCGCGCCGGGCGAAGTCCTTCAGGGCGCGGCCGACGATCTCCTCGCTGGTGCCGTCGGAATAGACGTTGGCCGTGTCGAAGAAGTTGATGCCCGCCTCGACGGCCTGCCGGATCAGCGGTCGGGACGCCTCCTCGGGCAACGTCCACGGGTGTGTACCGCGTTCCGGCACGCCGTAGCTCATGCAGCCGAGGCTGATCCGCGAAACGTCCAACCCCGTGCTGCCGAGCTTCACGTATTGCATCCGGTGCCGTCCCTTTCCTGCTGCCGCATACCTTCGAGTTCCCCCGCGACCCACCGGCCGCGACGTTCACGAAGATATCCCGCGCGGCGACCGCCCCCGTGAGCGGTCGCCGCGCACCCGTGCGACGGATGCGGCCCGGTGGTGGTGGCGTGCGCTCAGTCGGGCAGGCCGTCGCGGCGGTTGCGGGCCAGCACGGACAACAGTTCGTAGCCCACGTGCGCGGCGGCGATGCCGGTCAATTCCGCGTGGTCGTAGGCGGGCGCGACCTCGACGATGTCCGCGCCGACCACGTCCAGGCCGACCAGTCCGCGCAGCGTGTTGAGCAGTTCGCGGCTGGTCAGACCACCCGCCTCCGGCGTCCCGGTACCGGGCGCGTGGGCCGGGTCGAGCACGTCGATGTCCACCGAGACGTAGACCGGACCGGTGCCCAGTCGGCGGCGCATGCGCTCCACCACCGAGGCCACCGTGGCGTCCTGATAGTCGTCGCTGTGCACGACCTGGAAGCCCAGCACGCCGTCCTGACGCAGGTCGTCGGGCCCGTACAGCGGTCCGCGGATGCCCACGTGCAGGCAGCGGGCCGGGTCCAGCAGGCCCTCCTCGGACGCCCGGCGGAACGGCGTGCCGTGCGTGTACGGCTCGCCGAAGTAGGTGTCCCACGTGTCCAGGTGCGCGTCGAAGTGCACCACGGCGACCGGGCCGTGCTCGGCGGCCACCGCGCGCAGCAGCGGCAGCGCGATGGTGTGGTCGCCGCCGATGGTCAGCAACCGGGTGCCGCGGGCGGCGAACTCCCGGGCGGCCTGCTCCAGGTCGGCGATCGCGGCGGCGATGTCGAACGGGTTGACCGCGATGTCGCCCGCGTCGGCGACCTGCTGTTCGGCGAACGGCGAGACGTCCAGGGCCGGGTTGTAGGGCCGCAGCAGCTTGGAGGAGGCCCGCACGTGCGCGGGGCCGAACCGGGCGCCGGGTCGGTAGCTGACGCCGCTGTCGAAGGGGACCCCGACCACCGCGACGTCCACGTGCTCGACCTCGTCGGCACGCGGCAGCCGCGCGAAGGTGGTGGGTCCCGCGAAACGCGGTACGCGGGTGGCGTCGATGGGGCCCTGCGGAGCGCCGGTCATCGCTCGGTCCTTTCGGTGGTGGTGCGGTCGTTCGAGGCAAGGGTCGGGTCGGCTGCGCGCTCCCCCGCGTCGGCGGCCCGCGCGTGCGACGCGGCGGCCGGGTCGGCCGGCGGCGTCAGGATCGGCCCGTACAGCTCGGGCCTGCGGTCGGCGAACACGTCGTTGTGTGCGCCGATCCGCTTGTCCCGCGCGTCGGCGAGTCGGCAGCGGGCGAGCAGCAGGTGTTCGGCGTCCTCGGCGGGTGGCCCGGCGAGCGGGAAGCCGTCCGGGTCGACGATGATCGAGCCGCCGACCCACGAGGTGCCGCGTTCGGGTCCGGCGCGATCGCACGCGGCGATGAACACCCGGTTCACCGCGGCGTTCGCCTGCACCCGGATGTCCTCCGCGGGCCGCTCGTCGGCGGGCCTGGGCGCGAACGGCCAGTTCACCGGCGCGCACAGCAGATCCGCGTGGCGCAGTGTCGCGGTGCGCACCCACTCGGGGAACTCCACGTCGTAACAGACCAACACCGCGATCCGCCCCGCCGCGGTGTCCACCACGGGTGGCAACTCGTGTCCGGGGACGAACAGTTCCGCCTCCCGGCCCCACAGATGTGCCTTGCGGTAGCAAGCCCGCACGCCGCTCGGGTCGACCAGCACCGCCGAGTTGCGGATCGCCCCGTCGGCGTCCCGCTCGGCGAAGCCGCCGACCACGATCAGGTCGTGCCGCCGGGCCGCCTCGACCCAACCGGTCACGGTCGGCCCGTCGACCGGCTCGGCGAGCGCCGCCGCCTCGGCCGCGTCGCGCATCACGTAGCCGCTGTTGACCAGTTCGGGCAGGACCAGCACGTCGGCTCCGGCCGCCGCGGCGCGTTCGATCGCGGCCAGCGCGGCCCGGCGATTGCCCGCCACGTCGCCCACGGACAGCGCGAGTTGCGCGCAGCCGACCACCATCTCGGTCATCTCACACCCCCGACGGCGCGTCCGCGCCTTCCAGTTCGGCCTCGCTCGCGCGTTCGGCGGCGCGTTCGGCGGTCAGGTCCAGGTCACGGCACAGCCACGCGTACAGCGCGCCGCCGACCAGCAGCCCGACCACGAAGGACAGGTCCGCGCCGTCGAGTGCGTCGGCCACCGGGCCGGTGAAGAAGCTGGTCTTGAAGAACGGGATCATCGCGGCGAAGCCGACCGTGTAGGCGGTCAGTCCGCGCCAGGACCAGCGGCCGTAGATGCCGCGCGGGTCGAAGATCGCGGTCACCGCGTAGTGCCCGCGACGCACCAGGTAGAAGTCGACCAGATTCACCGCGGTCCACGGGATCAGGAAGTAGAGCATCATGAGCACGAAGTCGTTGAAGCTGCCCAGGTAGTCGTCCGGGAGCACGATCGCGACCACGAAGACGATCGCCTCGATCGCCACGATCCCGGCCACCCGGACGCGCACCGTCGGCCGAACCGGCCGGAAGGCGTCGATCGCGCTGGTGGTGGTGAGCATCGCGCCGTACGCGTTCACCGCCATGATGCTGATCAGCGCGAGCGAGGAGACCAGCACGGCGAAGGTGCCGAAGCCGGGCATGATGTCGTTGCCCACCTTGCGGACCGCGTCGATCGCGTTCGGGTCCGGCAGCGCGGACGCGAGCAGTGCGCCCAGCGACATGAGCCAGGCGGCCGAGCCGGCGGCGCCCGCGTACGTCCACCAGATCACCTTGCGGGCGGGCACGTCGGCGGGCAGGTAGCGGGAGTAGTCCGAGACGTAGACGGCGTAGCTGATCTGGTAGCCGGCCGCGCCGGAGAAGACCACCAGGAAGGCCGTCCAGGACATGCCGCCACCGGTGGCGGGCGTGGCCACGTCGAGGTTGACCATCGCACCGATGCTGAGCACGCCGAAGACGGCGATCAGCGCGTAGGTCAGCCAGCGCTGGACCAGGTGCAGCAGGTCGTGGCCGACCACGGCGAGCACGATCGCGATCGAGATCAGCACCGCGTACCACAATGTCGAGCCGCCGGGCAGCACGGTCTGCAGGCCCTCGGTGGCCAGCACCACGTTGAACACGTTGAAGCCGACGTAGACGAAGACGACCGCGACGAAGGGCACGATCGCGCCGCGGATGCCGAACTGGGCGCGCGACTGGATCATCTGCGGCAGGCCCATCCGCGGGCCCTGGTTGGCGTGGAAGGCCATGAAGAAGGTGCCGAAGCAGGCGCCCAGCACCACGGCCAACACCGACCAGCCCAGCCCCAGACCCAGGGCGGGTCCGATGAACCCGGTGACCATCGTGGTGAGCACGAAGTTGCCGGTGAACCAGAACGGACCCTGGTGCCACACCTTGCCGTGCCGCTCCCGGGCCGGGACGTAGTCGATCGAGCGGGTCTCGATGGCCACGCCGCCGGGGCGCCCGCCGGCGTCGGATCGCACAGCGGTGTCGGCTCCGCGGCCGGCGGCGGGACCGGGCGCCGCGGGGACGGCGGCGCGGGCGGCGGAGCTGCCGGTGGCGGGGGCCGCGCGCGGTGGCCTGGTGGCGTCCATGGGCTCTCCTGCGGTCCTGCGTCCTGTGCGGTCGACGCGTCGGGGACGACGGCCGGTGAGGCGACGCGTGGTTCGGTGGGATGACGCTTGAAGGTACGCCCGGTTAACAACCGTAAACGATCGATATCATGTCGAATCTGATCCTGATGGGTGGACACTATGTCCATGTCCCCGTCGACGACTCCACCCGCCGCGCCGTCCGGCCGATCCGCGATGCCCGATTTCTCCGGCGTGTTGCGGATCGCCGACCTGGTCGCCCTGCCCGACCTGCACCTGGCGGTCGCCGCCGGGGCCGAACACCTGGATCGGCGGGTCGAGGCCGCGCACGTGTCCGAGCTGCTCACCCCGGGCCACTGGCTCCAGGGCGGCGAGCTGCTGATGACGATCGGCCTGCTGCTGCCGATGACCGACGCGGACTGCACCGCTTATGTACGTGACGTCGCGGACGCGGGTGCGTGCGCCCTGGTGCTGGGCCTGGGCCGGGAGCTGCCGCACCAGCGGGCCCCGGAGCCGCTGATCCGGGCGGCGCGGGCGGCCGGCCTGCCGTTGTTGACCGTGCCGGACGAGGTGCCGTTCATCGCGGTCACCAAGGCGGTGTTCGAGGCCCGGGCCGCCCGACAGCGGTTGGCCCTGGAGCACGCGTTCGAGGCGCAGCGCCGGCTGACCATCGCGGCGGCCTCCGGCAACGGCGTGCTGGCCACGCTGCGCGCCTGGCGGGCGGCGACGGGGGTGGACGCGATCGTCGCCGACCCGGTGGGCCGCCTGGTCGCGGACAGTCTGGCCGGGCCGCCGGAGGCACCGGGGGCCGACGGGTCGGCGGACGCGGTGGCGCTGCTGGCGGCGAGTGGCGACCTGCTCCGCCGGGTGGCCGCGCGGGGCCTGCACGGCAGCGGCAGCAGCAGCGACGCGCGGGGGCTGCGGTTGGAGGTGCAGCCGTTGGGCGCCCGGCGGCTGCGCGGGCTGTTGGTCCTGGCCGGTCCGGTCGAGTCGGCGGCCCGGCTGCTGGTGTCCGGCCTGGTGTCGCTGCTGTCGCTGGAGTTGGAGCGCCGGCATCTGGCCGACGAGCCGGTGCGCCGGCGGCGGGCCGCGCTGCTGGGCCGGCTGCTCGCCCCGGGGACCACCGCCGAGCAGGCACGTGACGTGCTGGCCGCCGCGGGGCTGGCGGCGGACGAGGTGCGGGGGGTGGTGGTGGGGCCGGCCGCCGACCCGGCGCGGGTGGACCCGGCGGGCGCGGACGGCGCGCAGGCCGACGCCGCCGAACTCGCCGCCGACCTGGCGTTGGCTGTGCCCGGCGGTCTGGTCCGGGTGGCCGGCGGCGCGGTGGAGGCGGTGTTGGGTGCGGAACTGGACGTACGGGCGGTGCTGGGCCGGTTCGCGCCCGGCCGGCCGGCGGGCATCGGGCCGGCCGGCGCGGCGGAGGCGGCCGGGGCCTCGATCCGCCAGGCACGCAGCCTGCTCGCGGTGAGCCGGGCCGCCGGGCAGCCGGTGGAGGCCCGGCACGGCACCGCGAGCAGACTGCTGCTCGGCCTGGCCGACGCCCGCACGTTGGCCGGCTACGCGGACGCGGTGCTGGGGCCGATCGACGCGGCCGATCCGAGCGGCGAATTGGCGGCGACGCTGGCCACCTGGCTGGAGACCGGCGGGTCCTGGGACGAGACGAGTCGCCGGCTGGACGTGCATCGGCACACCGTGCGCAATCGGGTGGACAAGGCGATGCGGCTGACCGGTCGGCGCCCGGAGGACGGCGACGATCGCTTCGATCTGTGGCTGGCGGCCCGCATCCGCCGCGACAGTCCGAGCTGATCGCCCGCCGTCCCCGGGCGCCGACCCATGGTCAGCCGACGACCCTGCGCACCCTGGGCCGCGTGGCCGGCGCGGACTCGGCGGGCGCGGTCGAGGCGTCGGCGCCGCCACGCGCCAGCAGCCGCTCCAGGGCGAAGCTGCCCGACCCGAACACCACGATCAGCAACATCGACCAGCAGAACATCGCGGAGGCCTCACCACCGTTCTGGATCGGCCACAGGTCCAGCTTCTGGTGCTCGGTGAAGTAGGCGTAGGCCATCGACCCGGACGAGACGAACGCGGCCGCCCGCGTGCCCAGGCCGAGCAACACCAGGCCACCACCCACGAGTTGAATGACGGCCGCATACCAACCCGGCCATTCGCCGGCGGATATGGTGCCCCGCCCGCTGTCCGGGAAGCCGAACAGCGAGGCGGTGCCGTGGCACAGGAAGAGCAGTCCGACGACGATCCGGAACAGGCCCAGAACGTGGGGTTTGACGGATTCGATGGCGGCGTGCGGGACGGGAACTGGTGACATCGGACGGCTCCTGGGGGGACGGAGTGCGGGAGATTGGTCCAGACCAGTGTTGATGGGCGGTCCCGACGCCGACAATGCCGTCCTCCGCAACCGGCACAAAATGGCAACAGGCTCCCGGTGGACACCGCGCCGCGGATGGTGACCCTCACCCGCGCCCGACCGCCCCCGGGCACCCTCCCCCGCGCCGACCGCGGCCGCACACCGCTCCCCGGTCGGGCGGAGCCGTCCCCGGGAGCGGTGTGCGGCGATGGCCCCTACTGGGCGCCGGTCGCAGCCCCCATGTGTTGTAGGTATCGGTCACAAGATCGGCCGCCGCTCGGGGGCCGGCGGCCGAATTCGATCTTTGCTTCGTTCCTTGTCCCGATCGACTCGTCGACTCGTCGGGATTTTCCGCGAAGTCCCGCACGGAGAAGGCCGAGCACCGATCCGGGAGGGATGGGCGGGGCCGATCGACCATCCCGGTACCGGAGTTGCCGAGCTGGCCGGTCGAGATTGGCGCGAACTCGCCGCTGCCGTCCCGGCGTTGTGGCACACCTGGGGCGTCCGATATCGGCCTGTTGGACCTGCTCTCGGGCACCCATATCGGTGCGTCGGGCCGGCTCTCGCGCGCCCGATCGGCAGGTGGCGGGCCCGGCCCGCGCACCCGATCGCCCTCGGCCGGGCCGCGTCGATGTGCCTCCGGCGCCGAACCACCGCGGGAGCAAGGGGAGTCGGTCTTGATCACGCCGGTGACAACAGAGGCGCGATATCACCCAAGTTTCGTTTGACGTCGGGTGGATTCGCAGGGACAGTGTGTGTGCGCACCGATGCGAACAGTTGCCCTACCCGCGATCGGGCGTTTCCTGGTCGACCCCGCACCCCCTTGCGAGGAGTGATCCGTTCATGGGCGTTTTTGCGTCGAAGGCTCGCGGCCGAACGATCCCACGGCGGTCGGTGCGCTGTCCGAGGACGCCGAGTCGGGACGCGAACACCGCTTTCGCACCCGGGAGTTCACCTCGGATGAGCCGGCTCCCGCACGCGACCTAGCCGATGCGCGCCGCTCCCGATCGCGCATGACGCGGGCACGGACGGCCGTCGGTCGAGCACCCGGACCGGGCCGCCGCCGGCGCAGGGCGCGCGGACCGTTTCCGAACCGGAAGCGGAAGTGCCGCTACCGGCCGTTTTGCTCGCCTTGGTGGTATTCGAGCCGGCCGCCCCGGGCGCTGCCGGCGCCGGATGCCGCCGGCCCGGAAGGCCGAGGCCCACGCACCCGGCTCGCGCCCACGCCGTGCCCGTCGACCGTGTGCGTCGCCGGTGGACCGCCCCTCGGGTCCGCCTCCGGCGCATCCCCCCTCCCACCGACCATCGTTCAGGGATTCCAGCCCGTGTTGCGATTACTCCGCACTCCCCCGCACGTCGCCGACGCGAACCGCTCCGGTGGCCACGACCGGCACCCTTGTGCACCCGCCGCTCGGCCTGCGAGTACCGCTCCACGCACGCGCCCGCAACCCCGGGCGGGAGCACGCCCGTTCGGGTGCGCCCGGCCCCGCCGGCCCGGTCCCGGGAGCGAACGCGGATGAAGATACGTCCCTCCCGCTCGCAGCACACCGGCCCCATCGACGCCGGCCCGACCACCGGCCCCACGGGCGCGCCCCCCGCCCCGCGCCGCCCGTTGCGGACCCGGCTCGCCGCCCGGGTCCGTCCGCGCGTCCGCGGCCTGATCACCTTGATGGTCGTGGTGCCCTCCGCGGGCATGGTCTTCTTCGCCGGATCCGCGATCCTGGTGCTGGTCGAACAGGCCCAGGCCGCCGACCACGCACACGATCTGGTCGGCGTCTCGGCCGACGCAGGCGAGGTGGGTCGCCGACTCCAGGCGGAGAGCGCCGCCGCGGTGACCCTGCTCTCGCGCGGCGCCGGTCCGATCACCAGCGCCGACTACCGCACCGCGATCGACGCGAGCGAGGCCGCCGTACGCCGCTACCAGGATCGCCGACGCGGCCTGGAGCCCGACTCCACCGGCGAACGCGACGCCCTGGCCGCCGTGGACACCGCGCTGCGCGGCCTGCCCGGCCTGCGCACCCAGGTCGACCAGCGGGGCGTGGCCACCTCCGCGGCGGCCGTGCGCTACTGGGCCTGGATCGGCACCACCGTGGACCTGCGCGCCCGGGTCGCGCTCGATCCGGGCGTGTCCACCGGCACCGCCGGGCGGCTGCGCGCGATCACCGCGCTGGCCCAGGCCCGGGCCGCGCTGGGTCAGCAACAGGTCACCGTGTTGCGCTCGTTGGGTGCCGGTCCGCTGGGCGGCCCGGTGCTCAAGGCGGCCTCCACCGCCCGCGCCGCACACGATCAGGCCCTGGAGTCCTTCGCGGTGACCGCGCCCGGCGCCTGGCGCGACCGGCTCGCCCGGGCACTGGCCGGACCCGAGATGATCCGGGTCGCGCAGACCGAGGACGCGCTCGGCCGCGACACCCCGGAGGCCGACGTCTGGCGTGCGGCGCTGGCCGAACGCGCCGACCGGCTGTGGTCGGTGGAGCAACGGGCCGACGCCGACGTCGCCCACGAGGTGGCCGAGCTGACCGACGACCGGTGGTGGCTGGCCGGTGTCCAGGGCGCGGTGCTGATCGGCGCGGTGCTCGCCGCCGCCGCGGCCGCCGCCTGGCTCGGCCGACTGCTGCACCGCCGACTGCAGACCCTGGCCGAGCGGGTCACCGTGATGACCCAGGAGACGCTGCCCGCCGTCGAGGCCGACCTGCGCCGCCGCGACGCGCTGGCCCCGCACGAGAGCGGTCGGGCGTACGCGCTCAAAATGCTCGGCCCGCAGCCGGACCGCGAGCGTGGCGCCGACGAGATCGCCGATCTGGCCCGCGCGCTGACCCAACTCGCCTACAGCACCGTGGAACACAGCGCGTCGCTGGTGCTGGCCCAGCGCGAGTACAACGACGCCCTCGGCGACGTCGCCCGGCGGATCCGGGTGCAGACCAGCCGGGTCAGCAGCGCCCTGGACCGGCTCCAGGCCTCCAACCTGACGGTGGATCAGCTCGGTACCGTGTTCGAGGTGGACCACGGCAACGAGGGCACCAAGCGGCTCGCCGACTCGATCGCGGTGCTCAGCGGCCAGCCGCCGAACCGGTTGTGGCCGGACACCCCGCTCTACGAGGTGATTCGCGCCGGCGCCCAGCGGGTGACCAACTACGAGCGACTGCCCGACATCGCCTTCAAGGGCATCCCCACGTCGGTCACGCTCGCCGGCGACACGGTCGGCGCGGTGACCCAGATCCTCGGCGAGATCGTCGACAACGCGGCCCGCTTCTCCGGCCGGCACGAGGTGCAGATCACCGCCGAACGCACCGAGGCGGGCGTGTTGGTGCGGGTGCAGGACCGAGGCGTGGGCCATCGCGACCCGGAGTTGCTCAATCGCCGGTTGCGCGCCGACGTGGACGCGTTGCCCTCGCTGCGCCAGACCGGCCTGACCGTGGTCGCGCTCCAGGCCCGCCCGCTGGAGATCCAGGTCGAGCTACAGGCGGGCGAGGAAGGCGGAACGGTGGTCGAGATCGTGCTCCCGCACACGATCATCGCCTCGGTGGGCCGGCACCGCCGCCGGGTGGAGCAGGTCTCCCGGCCGCTCGCCGCACCGGCCGGTCTGGCCCGGCCGATCGCCCTCGGGTCCGGCCTGAACGGCGCCGGCGCGAACGGCGTGACCAGGAACGGCAGCGGCCCGATCGGCGCCGGCACCGACGGCCCGGCCGCCAACGGCAACGATGCGTACCCCGACGGCGCGGATCCCGGCACCACCGGCACGATCACCGGCGGCCCGCTGCCCGCCGACTACGCGCCCGAGTTGACCGCGCAGGGCCTCCCCCGCCGCGAGCGCCGGACGGCACAAGCGGCCCAGTTCCGTCGTACCGCCCCACCCACCCGTGACATCGCGCAGGCCAGCGCCGCCGCCGCCTCGTTCGGGCGCGGCGCCCGCGATCTGCCCTTCACCCGGACCCCCAAGGAATCCCCATGACCGAGCCCGCCGTCGACCAGAGCGTGCTCGACGACTTCATGCGCCAGTTCGTGCACGACCACGCCCCCGACGTCCTGCACGCGGTGGCCGCCAGCGGTGACTCGCTGCTGGTCGCCCAGGCCGCGCTGCCCGGTCGCATCCGCGCCGACGAGGCATCGCAGACGGCGTGGATCGCGAACGCGGAGAAGATCGCGTCGAGTGCGCCCGGTGCCCTGCTGATGCAGGACTACAGCGCCGACCTGATGGGCCTGGGGCCGGTCAGTGTGCTGATGTCGCAGGCCGAGCACGGTCTGTTGCTCACCATGGGCAACACCAGCCCGGGCCCGGACGGACAGGTGCACCCCTCGGCGCTGATCGTGGCGACCACCTGGAACGCCGACGTCGGCAACCTGATCCGGGCCATGCACGCGCTGATGGAGCGCGTCGGCCCGTCCTTGACGCCGCTCGCACGCGGTCGCGGTCTGCAGCCGCAACCCGCCCGCATGCCGGCCCCCAGCCGGGTCTTCTGATCCCATACCCGGCTGTCCCGTCCCGGACGACCCGGCCATCCGCCCCGGTCGTCCGGAGTATTCGCGCGCCCGGCCCACCGGCCGCCCCGGCGCATCCGCCCCGGCTCCCGCGCGCCCCGAGACACGTTCCGCGTCGTCGCGCGACCGAGCCGGCAGTCCCCATCCGGAGTTCGTACCCCGTATCGCCGAACCTGCCGAGAGAGAGACGGACATGCGCAGCAGCACCCGTAGACGGATCCGAAGCACCCGCACCCCCCTGGCCATCGCCACCGGTCTACTCCTGGTGGTGTCGGCGTGCTCGGGCAGTGCGGCCGGCGACGACAAGGGCAAGGGATCCGACGCCGTCGCCAAGATCGGCCTGCTCACCCCCGCGAGCGGCCCGTACGCCGCGGTGGGCGAGGACACCCGCGCGGGCCTGGAGCTGTACCGCGACACGCACGGCGGCAAGCTGGGCGGCCTCAAGGCGGACATCGTGGTGCGCGACGAGGGCGCCGGTCCGCCGACCGCCGTCCCCGCCGCGACCGAACTGGTCAAGCAGCAGAACGTGTTGGCCATCACCGGCATCGTCAGCGGTGGCAGCGTGGCCGGCGTGCTGCCGATCGCCGCCGCCAACAACACGGCGCTGATGGGTGTCGCCGGCCGGCCCGAGTTCCCGGATCCCAAACTCACCGCGCACGTCTGGTCGTTCAACACCCAGTCCTACGAGGCCGGCGCCGCCGCCGGGCCCTGGGTCAAGGAACACGTCAACGGCCCGGTCTACGCGATCGGCCCGGACTACCAGGGCGGTTGGGACCAACTCAAGGGCTTCACCGAGTCGTTCACCAAGGCCGGCGGCACCCTGGCCAACCCGGAGGGGAAGACCACCTTCACCCCGTTCCCCGCCACCCAGAACTTCCTGCCCTACCTGAACAAGATCGCGCAGAGCGGCGCCAAGGCCGTCTACGCGTTCTACGCGGGTACCGCGGCGGTCGACTTCGTCAAGCAGTACAAGACCTCCGAAGCCGCCAAGCTCCCGCTGTACGGCAGCGGGCCCTTGACCGAGGGTCGCCAACTCGACGCCCAGGCCGACGCCGCGGCGGGCATCACCACGTTCGCCACCTACGGCGCGGACCTGGACAACCCGGCGAACCGGGCCTTCGTGGCCGCCTGGCAGCAGCGTCACCCGGAGCGGAGCCCGACCATCTACGCGGTCGCCGCATGGGACATCGCCCGCTCGCTGGACACCG
The DNA here is from genome assembly GCF_042754445.1 of Embleya sp. NPDC059213. Taxonomy (NCBI): domain Bacteria; kingdom Bacillati; phylum Actinomycetota; class Actinomycetes; order Kitasatosporales; family Streptomycetaceae; genus Embleya; species Embleya sp. NPDC059213. The sequence goes on along the minus strand of NZ_JBHZAV010000210.1, from coordinate 1,140 downwards.
CGATCGCCGCGGTCCGCGCCGACAAGAAGAAGCTCACCCCCGAGGCGGTGAACGCCGCGCTGGGCAACGTCGGACAGATCGACAGTCCACGCGGGGTGATGCAGCTCAACCCGGCCACCCACTCGCCGGTCCAGCAGTGGTACCGGTTCGAGGTGCGCAACGACGGGCCCAAGCGGGCCAACGTGGCGGTCGAGCAACTCGCCGTCCTCGGCGGTTGATCCGGCCGCGCCGTTCGACATCGTCCATCCCAGCGAGGAGTCGCTCTTGTACGCGTTCGCCGAAGCCGACGACATCACCTTCCAACTGGAAACCCTCCAGGACCTGCTCGATCCCAGCACCCGCATGGTGCTGGACTCGCTCGACGACCCGACCGGCCAGGAGTGGCTGGAGATCGGGCACGGCCTGGGCAGCATCGCCCGCGAGTTGTCCCGCCGGATCGGCCCGACCGGCGTCGTGCACGCCACCGACCTCGACGCGCGGGCGGTCGCCGCGCCCGCCGACGGCGCACCGATCCGCACCTTCCCGCTGGACCTGCGCACCGACGAGCTGCCGCGCCGGCCCTACCGGGGCATCCACGGGCGGCTGGTGCTGCTGCACATACCCGAGCGCCGGGCGATCCTGCCGCGCCTGGTCGACGTGCTGGAGCCCGGCGGCGTCCTGGTGATCGAGGACTGGTACTGCCCCGAGCCGCCGCGCGTGCTGGCCTGCGCCGACCCCGCCGACGAGAAGGTGTTCACCGAGGTCGTCGCGGGCATCCTGGCCGTCCTGCGCGGCCGGGGCGCCGACCTGGAGTGGGCGGCGGCGACCAAGGACGCGTTCGTCGAGGCGGGCCTGGTCGACGTACGGGTGACCCGCACCGACGCGGACTGCGCCGGGCCCGGCCTCGCCCACCGCCTGTACGCGTGCAACGCCCGCCAGCTCCGGGCGCAGCTCGTCGAGCTGGGCATCGACGAGGACCTGCTGGACCGCTTCCAGGAGGTTGCCGCCCACCCGGATCTGGTCACCACCGGCTGGCGGCTGATCTCCACGATCGGCACCCGACCCGACGCCCGCTGACCCACCCGCGGTGGGCGGGGGGCCCCGGGGTGGGGGGGGCGCGGGGCCGGGGGGGGCGGCCGGCCCCGCCCGGGCCGAGAGCCA
>NZ_JBHZAV010000209.1:0-16147 GCF_042754445.1 Embleya sp. NPDC059213 | reverse complement strand
GCACGGGGGCTGTTCGGCCACCACCACCCGTCCGCACCACCGCGCCCATGGAGGCCGCCATGACCGGCCGGATCACCACCGCCACGTCCACCGCACCGTCGTCCGCTCGGGGCCGGGCCGTCGACAACCGGCTGTCCTACGTGAGTTCGGCCTCGCCTGGCTCATCGGACACGGCCGGGCGGACGGTTCGTGGCGGTTCACGTGGCCGCGCAGTGGCGCAAGGCGGCGTACGGGCGCTCGGCGAGTGGAAACCGCTACGACACGCACTTCGTGAACGCCGAGATCCGGGGAGGCAGGCCGTTCGACTGCCCGGGGCCGGGGCCGGGGCCGGAGCCGGGGCCGGAGCCGGGGCTGGGGCCGGGGCTGGGCAGTCGGGTTCCGTTCGCTCGTGCGGTGGCCGGGGAGCGATGCACGGGGGCGAACCGGTGCGTGTCGCGACGCCGCCCGCGTCTTGGCCTGGCGCGGTCCGTGGGATCCCGGGGACCGGCGCGCGGTGTCGGTATCGTCCGACACACCAGACGCGGAGCGACGTGATTCGGGGCGGGCTCGACCGCGCCGGATCGGGAGGAATCGTGGACGATCGGCCGGCCGGCGAGGTCGGTAACGCGGGACTCGGGCCGTGTCCTCGCCCGCCGGGGCGTGCTCGACGCGATGCCAGGCCGTCACGAACTCCTCCAACGCCCGGACCGGATCCGTCCCCACGTACGCAACCCACTCCGCCCCGGCACCCGTGTCATGAAGGCGACCCCAACGTGCCGACCGCACACGTTCTCCCGCGTGATCTTCCGAGCCGGGTCCGACGCCCCCGGCGGCTCCGTCCCATGGGGGATCACGGGGTGTTGCTGGGACCTGGCTGCGCTGCGCACCCGCCGGCGACCGGCGCGACGACGTGGTCGCTCGTACGCGGTGCCGCCGGCCGGCACGTCGGCTCCGACGACCGGTCCGTCCCCGGGGTGACGCCGGCTGCGCGGAGGTCGCCCCGTTCTCTCGCGTAAGCCGCCCGGACCGCCGGCGCGGATCCCTGCGAGGGGGGTCGGCCCGGGCGCGGCGGTGGTCTCGTGCGGCGGGAAAGGTGGCCGGATCGACTATGGGGTCGGGTCGGGGGGCTCGGGTTCAATGGCGGGGTCGATGCAGCCTGAGGAGCTTGGGGAGGCGGGGAGTCGTGTCGGACACCACCGGCGGAATCACGCAGGAACAGGTTCGGGAGAGGGCCGCCCGGATCCGGGCGGGCCTGGAGCGCTGGAAGGTCGAGGGTTTCGACCCGACGGCGGCGCTGGACGTGGAGGCGGTGGCGCGTGGGGCGCTTCAGGCGCGGGCCCGGCCGAAGCCGACCGCGCACGACGTGCTGAACGTGATCCGGCCGGAGTGGGAGAAGGAGGCGGCGCAGCAAGGGCTGACCGGCGAGGCCGTGAGCGCGTTCGCCGGGCGGGTCCTGGCCGAGGACGGCCCGAAGGTCTACTGCGAGTCGTATGGCGTCTGGTACTTCGTCCATCTCAACAAGAAGGCCGTCGAACTGATCGGCGAGAGCGCGGAGATGTTCAACGCCGTGCTGGAACTGGCCGCGATGGGCGATGAGTTCGTCGAGGACATCGTCACCCTGCTGGAGGCCTTCGTCGTCGCCGAGGTGGCGGCGATCAAGGGAGTCTCCGAGAGCACGAGCAACGGACAGGTCGCGCTCGTAGGAGTATATCCCGTCCCCATCCCCGTGGTCCAGTCCGACGCGGACTACGACTGGGACGCCGAGGACGCGGCCGGCTGGCTGGGACACCATATCCACTGACGGATTGTCGCGCCCCGGCCCCGTGCGGTGTCGCCGTCGCGTCCATGGCCGCGTCCGACCAGGGCGTCGATCCACCGTACGGCGCCCTCGTCGACCTCGCCCGCGCCGTCGACACCGATAAGGCCGACGTGTACACCGTCGCCGAACACCTGCGCTCCTGGCGCCTCCGACCCCGACCGGGCCCCGAGAACGACACGATCCAGTCCTCGTTGCGGCGACCGACCACTCTCGCGGGTTTCATTCGGGTCGATGGCGGCGAGTTGCCCGACGCGCTCCGGGCGGCGTTGCATCCCGTTGCCCAGGCACCATTCCCGAGTTGCCATCCGATGGGGATGCCGCAGGCGATCGCGTCGATCGGCGCGGCCGGGCCCGTCACGACACCGACCACACCCGACCGCAGGCGCGCCGACACCGCCGAGACCGTCACCGGCGCGGTTCGCCGGCCGAACAACCGCATCCCGGACGCGGGACCGCCATACCGGGCACGAGGAGTCGAACGGACACCAAAACCCGCCGGCAGGCACACCGTGAAGGAGGCTCCGGTGGCGAACGACGACAGGCCCACGACGATCGCCGAGATTCGGGAGACGTTGTCCCCGGCAGAGGCCCCGGAGTTCGAGGAACAACTCGCGAACCCGCCGTTCGACCGGTTGCACGCGAAGATCGTGCCGGAACGAGCCCTGACCCCCCAGGAACGCGCCGAGGACCGCGCCCGGTTCGAGCGACTGCGTACCGGTGACTTCTCGGGCCGGGTCGACTCCGACGGCACTCCTACACCCCATGAGCTTGACGGTCCGCTACGCCCCACATGCCTCGCGGGAAATCAGCAGGCTGGACACGGCCCCTCGGGCGGCCTTGCCTCGGCGGGATCGGCCTCCTACCGGTCGCGATCCGCGTGGTGGACGGTGACCGTCTTGACGTACCGCCGCGTGCGATCCTCGAACGGAGGGCGGAGCAGTCCTGGTGGATCCACGGCACCTCGGTGAGCTCCCCGTCAGGCGGGCGGATCCGGATCCGGCGGCCCTCGTGGGGGTTGTGGTGGACCTCCCGCTTCCCGTTTCGGGCGACGATCCCGGAGGGCGACCCCGAAAGAGGCCCAACGGGTCGCAGCCGCAGGTGCGGTGGTCGATGCGGGCCCGCGTTCGGTGGCGGCCTGCCGGCGCACCGGCGGCAATTCGAGGACCGACTGTCGAAGAGAACGTCGAACCCGTCCGCCCGAAACACCGGGCGGCGGGGTTCGACGTTTTCTTCGACCCGGTGTTTCGAGGGGAACGCAGGCCGGCTGCTATCGGTTGCGGTGCGTTTTCCCACATCGGCTTCGACCCGTGTGGGCGAGTGCGAAAGGTGAACCGGGAAAGGCTCCGGGCTCCCCACGAGGAGGGTTCACCGGTGAAAGACGCAACGGGCAGCGATCCTCGACCCAGCGAAGGCGATCCACCCAACGAAGCACATGCCCCGGATACTTCAAGGCGCCCGCAGAGCACGACAGCAGCGGACACATCCGAAACGGCGGGCGTGCCCGGCCTGTTCAACGCCGCGACCAAGCCGATTCCCGCCGACTGGTACCTGCGCGACCAGCCGTCCGCGCCGACTCGGCGGCCCGCGTCCGCGCCGGAGGCCCCGGCCGAGCCGGCCGAACGCCGACGCGCGGACGGTCGGGAACCGCGCCGACGCCGCCGACGCACGCCGATCGTGTGGAGTCTGGCCGGTGTCCTGGTGCTCGGTGGGGCCGGGCTCGGGGCGACCCTGTCCCTGAGAGATGAAGACGGCAAGAACGATCGGACGGATACGGCGGTGGGCGCGGAGCCCGCCCCCGCGCCCACGGTGTCGACCGCGTCCTCGGCGGTGAAGCCGCCGGCCAACGACGTGGACTCGCCCAAAAACCCGAAGGCGCTCACACCGGCCGCGTACACCGCGTGGAAGAAGATCGACCAGGCGATGGCGGCCGAGGGCATCGAGCTGAACCTGAACTCCGGCAAACGCGGCTGGGGGCACCAACAAAAGCTGTTGGACGAGAAGATCGCCGAGGTCGGCTCCCGCGAGGAGGCGCTGCGCTGGGTGCTGCCGCCGGAGAAGTCGATGCACGTCCAGGGCATCGCGGTGGACATCTACCCGGCCAACGCCCAGGCGTGGCTCCAGGCCAAGGGCGGCAAGTACGGCTGGTGCCGGCTGTACGACAACGAGGTCTGGCACTTCGAGTACAACGCCTCGTACATCAAGGGCTGCCCACCTCGCCTGCCCAGCGCCCTCGACTCGTGACGGGGCCGGGGCCGGCGACGGCAACTCGTCGGGCCCGGTGGAACGGGGCCCGACTCCGAGTCGGCTCGCCCGCCGCGTGCTCGAGGAGTCGATCACCCGGATCGGTGATGGAGAACCGGAGCCGGGAACCTTGGACGTGGTCGGTCGGATCCGTCCCTTTCCGGCCGTCTCCTCAGCGGCATTCCGCCTCGGTGCACGCTCTGATGCGGGTGGGGGCGTCGTGGCATTTGTCATTGTTGCGCCCTCCTGCGCCCGTGTGAGGCGATCGATCGGGGCCGGCTCCGCTTGTCGTGGCGCGGTGGGCCGAACGGCTCGTCGGGAGGAGTGCGACCAGTGCCGCGAGGGCGAGCAGGACGACGAAGAGCGCGTAGGCGCGGGCGGTGCCCACGAGTCCTCCTCCGTGCACGACCGAGATCCCCGCGATGACGGAGGGCGCGCCCATGCCGAGGTAGCAGACGAGGTAGAGGACCGAGAGCACGCCGGCCCGCTCGTGTGGGGCGGCGAGTGGGACGACGGTGCGAATGCCGCCCTGGAATCCGGCCCCGAACCCGATGCCCGCGACGACGCTGCCGGCGAAGAACCCGACAGTCGAGGACCGGTCGATCGCGAGCAGTATGCCCGCCATGGCGACCACGAGCATTGCGATGCCGAGCAGCATGACGGTGCGGGGCCGGGTGTGGTCGAAAGCGACGGTCGACAGTGACCCGGCCGTGGCGAGCAGGAAGAATCCGAGCCCGCCCACCACCGCCGACGGGGAGCCGGACAGTTGCCGCGCAAGCGCCGGACCGAGCGAGCCGTAGAAACCCGCGAGCGCCCATACCGCGAACAGGATGGGCGCCGCCGCGAGCACGGGGCCGCGCAGACCGGCAGGCATCGCGAGCCGCGGCACGAGAGCGGCGCGCGCACCGGGCTTGCGGGTCGTGGCCTCCGGCATCAAGGCCACTCCGATGCCTTGCAGGACGAAGACGCCGACGAACACGAGATAGATCAGGTGGGTGGGCGCCGGCAGGTACTGGACCAGGAGCCCGGACAGCAGCGCGCCGGTGCCGGTGCCGATTCCCGGCGCGGTGGCGTTGGCCACGGTGCCGCGTCTGCGGTCGACGTCGAGCATCGCCGCGCCGAGCGCGCCGAGTGCCCCGCCGGTGGAGATGCCCTGCAGCGCGCGGCCGATCAGCAGGGCGTCCACCCCGTCCGCGGTGGTGAGCACGACCATTGCGATGGTCTGGACCGCGAGCGCGGCCAGCAGTACCGGGCGGCGACCGACGTGGTCGGACAGCCGCCCGAGTACGAGCAGGGCGAGCAGCACGGCGACGGCGTACACGCTGAAGACGACGGTGGTGGTGATCGGCGAGAAGTGCCACGTGCGGGCGTAGGTCGCGTACAGCGGGGTCGGCGCGCTGGAGGCGGCCAGGAAGGAGACGAGGATCGATGCCGGCAGCAGCAGGCTCGCGAATCCCGGACGGCGGCCGGTGACGGCTCGGCCGTCGGGCGGCGGCATGCGGTCGGTGTCCGAGGAGTGGGTGTTCACGCTCGTCCTTTCCGGCTGGGTCGAGTGCGCTGTCGCGGGTCGGCGGTGGGCGGTGCGACGCACCTGTTCGGTGGGTCCGGGCGGTGGCGTCGGTGCGCTGGTTCGCCGCACCCGAGGGCGTTCGGTACCCGTGGGAGGAGGGCGCGGTCTCCTGCATGCGCGTTCGCCCGGGGGAGTGCCAGGCTCGTGCGGCGGTTCTCCCCCCATCGAGCGACGGGGGCCTTCCGACCGCCTGCGTTGCGACGGCCCCGATCGAGCCGAGCATCGACAGGGCGGGTGGGCATGGTGAACGGCCCGAGCCTGCTCATCGGTTGCCGCCTCGGGGATGAGCCCGGGACCGGGGCAGGCCTGCGGAATCGACGCTGATGCCCCCTCGGGGCAGACAACGGGCTGCGGGGTTCGGGCGATCCGGGGCGTGGTGTGCGGCGCGGTGGCTTCCCACACCGCGTTGACGTCGGCAGCCGGCGCCCATCGGTTACGTGCTGCGGAACAGATTCGGTCACGTGTCGAGACTCGCTCCGTCACGCCGCATCAACGAGTGGCAATAATGCCTATCTTCATTAGAATGCTGCCATGGGTGTCCATCGGGTGGCCGTGGTGGTGCTGGACGGGGTGGCCCCGCTCGATCTGGCCATCCCCACGCAGGTGTTCAGCAGCCGTCCGGAGACCTCCTACGCGCTGACGGTGTGCGCCCTGTCCGACCGGGTGGCCACCACCGGTGGTTTCGGGCTGGCCATCGACGCCGGACTCGACCAGATCCGCCGTGCGGACACCGTGATCGTGCCCGGTTTCCAGCCGCTGCTGCGGCCACCGCCCCGGGCGGTGCTCGACGTGCTGGCCGAGGCCCGCGGCCGGGGCCGGCGGGTGGTGTCGATCTGCACCGGCGCCTTCGCGCTGGCTGCCGCCGGCGTCCTGGACGGGCTGCACGCCACCACCCACTGGCGGCACGTCGACGAGCTCGAACGGCGGTTCCCGGCCGTGGCGGTGGACCGCGACGTGCTCTACGTCGACGAAGGCGAGGTACTCACCTCGGCAGGGGTGTGCTGCGGCATCGACCTGTGCCTGCACATCGTGCGCCGTGACCTGGGCGCGGTCACCGCCAACCGGATCGCCCGCAGCCTGGTTGCCGCTCCCCATCGCGACGGCGGTCAGGCCCAGTACGTGCCGGCGCCGGTGGCGGTCGTCGGTGACACGTCCCTGGGTTCGACGCGGGCCTGGGCCCTGGAGCGCCTCGACCAGCCGCTGAGCGTCGAGGAACTCGCCCGCCACGCTCGTATGTCGCAGCGCTCGTTCATGCGCCGTTTCACCGAGGAGACCGGCACCACACCGCTGCAATGGCTGGTCAACGCCCGGGTAGGGGTTGCCCGCGAACTCCTGGAGACCACCGACCACTCGATCGATCAGGTGGCTCGGCAATGCGGACTGGGCTCGGCGGCGAACCTTCGGCTGTACTTCCGACGCGCCCTGCAGACCACGCCGACCGCCTACCGAAGCACCTTCACCCGCCACCCCCGGCCACAACGCCCCTGACCTTCACGACGGGAACGGACGGCGAGTCGAGGGCCGAGTATCACCGGAGGCGGGCCGGCCGACCATTGCCGGAACGGGCCCGTGGGGGCACCGAATGCGGCCAGGCGTCCTTGGGCGGGCCACCGCCCCGGCGTCGAGTCCGGCAGCCCACCCGAGGACTCTCGGCCCCGGCGTCGGGTCCCGCGCCGGGACAGCGATGATCGGGCGGCATCGTGCGGCCGAGGCGGGCCGGACCAGGTCGGGAAGGCGCTTGATGCCGGCGCGGGCGAAACGCTTCCGGCGTCGGCCCCGCCGCCGGCGGAGGAGACGTGCACCGCCCGGGCCGACGAACTCGTCGCGGCCTGCGCGTCTTCGACGCCGATGTCCCGCCTCGATCTCGCCCCGGCGCGCGCGTTCGCGTACCGTCGGCCACGGTTGCGACGGTACGACCGTGCAGGGGGACGCGATGGGGCTGCTCGAGGATTTCCGCAAGGTCTACGACGCGGCGCTGTTCGCCGTGAAGTGGGCGGAGTACGGCGATCGGCTCGATGCAGGGATCGACGCGGTGCTGAAACCGTGGGTGCGCGAGCGCATCGCGCGCTGGGAGCACAGCATGATGTGGTGCGACAACGACGGCGACGTCGCGCACGCCGTCGACGGGCTCACCGCGATCGCACCGCTGTATGCCGAGCTGCGCCGTGAACTGGCCGCGGACGTGCTCGGGCTGCACCGGCCCGAGGCGCCGTGGCGTGTGATCGGCCGTATCTGCAGCGAGTTGCCCGGCGCGGAAAGGCCCGTGGCGGTACGGGCCCGCTCGCGCGTCCACCACCGGCACGAGCACTACGTCCTGTGCCGCAACGAGCCGGATTCGATGTCGGACGGTCTCCAGACGTGGGAGTTCCGGGTGCTGAGCGCGCACCCTGGGGAAGCGGACGTGGCGCGGGTGTTCCCGCTCACGCTGCAACCGGCGACGCACGACCGGTACGCCACCGTGCGCGATCTCGGCGAGCTCGCGCGGAACCGCGTCTGGTACGAGGAGATGTGGTTCGCGTTCGCGGCCACCGGACGGGACGTGAGGGAGGCGCCGGCGGGTGAGGACTGACCGCGCCGCCGGGCGAGCGCCGGGCATGCGCGGGGTGGTGTCGGTGGGGACGTGTCCGGAGCGGGTGACCACCTGAAACCCTCCGGTTCCGCGCGCTGTATCCGCCGTCGTCGGGCAGAAGTCGCCCATGGGTACAGCGATGCGGGTTCCCCAGACGCGGGACATGAAGGGCGAGGAGCTCTCGGCCGACGAGGCGTGGGCGACACTGCGCCGATACGGCGGCTGGACGCTGGTCCAGAACGCGTTCACCCGCTTTCGGTACGCGGACGGGTTCACCCACTCGCGCGCACTCGCGCTCCAGATGGTGTTGTCGGTGTTGCCGTTCGCGATCGCCGTCGTCGGTCTGTCCAGGGTCTTGCACACGGACACATTCGGCCGGTTCGTCTCGTCGGTCCTCGGTCGGCTGTCCACCGGCCCCAGTTCGGCGGTCGTGCAGGACACGCTGCGCGAAGCGGGCGAGGGCAGCGCGATCGCACTCTCCCTGGGATTGCTGTTCGCGCTGGTCAACGTCGCGACGGCGATGAGTCAGATAGAGCGTGGCGCCAACCGGATCTACGGCGTGGAACGCGACCGTCCGTTCGTGCGCAAGTACGGCCGCGCCGCGGTGATGACCCTCGTGGTGGGCATCCCGATCGGCCTCGGCGTACTGTTGACCGCGGCCGGTCGCGACATCGTCGGAGCGGCCGGTGACGTCTACGGCTGGAGCGACACCCAGCGGACGGTGTGCAACACCATGCGCCGGCCGGTGGGCATCGCGCTCGCGCTGATCTCGGCGTCCGCGGTGTTCCGGTGGTCACCGCGCCGCCGCCAACCCGGCTTCACGTGGCTGGCGTTCGGGGCGGCCGTGTACGTGGTGTTGTGGGTGCTGCTGACGTGGCTGCTGGGCCTGTACGTCCGGCTCAGCGGCTCGTTCGACTCGGTGTACGGGCCGCTCAGCGCGTTCGTCTCGCTGATTCTGTGGGCCTACCTGACTTCGATCGCGCTGTTCCTGGGCCTGGCGTTCGCCGCACAATTGGAAGCGGTCCGCGCCCACCTCACCGAGCCGATACAACCCGATCCCGGCGCCTGACAAGCGACTCGCACCCGTCCCGTCCCCACCGAAGGCATCCCGTGCGACCCACCGACCGTGGCCGCACACCCCGCGACACCGGCCGACGTCCCGGGCCGTCGGGAACGCAACGAGACGTGAGCGCCCGCCGAATGGGCCGTCCGCCCAACTACATCCTGCGACAGGTGGCCATCGGATTGCGTGCCGACGTGCCCGAACATCGAGGGTGGGGCCGGGGTTTCCGCTCGGTCCACCGCGGTGTGGCGGCTTGTCGCGGGGCGTCTCAGCCGCCCAGCTTGATTGCACGGCGTACGTCGTCGGCGTAGGTCTCCGGTTGTTCCCAGGCCGCGAAGTGGCCGCCGGCAGGGTGTTCCACATAATCGCAAACGTTCAGGAACGCCTCGGCGTAGCTTCGCGGTTCCGGTTTGATGTCGCGCGGAAACACGGAGAGCACGGTCGGTGTCTCGATCCGGTCGGGGAGGGCGACCGGTTCGACATAGGTGGTGAACGAGGTGCCGATCGTGCCGGTGACCCAGTAGGCGGTGGTCCAGGTGAGAAGTTCGTCCGCAGTGAAGGCCGACTCGTCGGACCAGGACTCCAGTTTCTCGGTGATCCACGCCGCGAGGCCGGCGGGTGAGTCGCCGAGGGCGACGGCGAGCGTGTTCGGCCGCGTCGACTGCTCGGCGATGTACCCACCCTCGGTCCGGAACCACTGCGTCGACCGATCGAGGTAGGCCACAGCGTCGGGCGCGAGCTTCGCGCGGTCCGCCGTGAGCGCACGCTGCGGGGCGATGTTCGTGAGGTGCAGGGCAGCCACCCGGTCCGGGTGTTCGGCCGCGAGGATTTCCGCGACGGTGCCACCGACGTCGCCGCCGGACACCGTGTACCGCGAGTAACCGAGCTCGTCCAGAGCGTCCGCGACGATCCCGGCGATCCGGTTGGCCGACATGCCGGCACTGGTGAGCGGGGCCGCGAAGGGGAAGCCCGGCAGTGCGGGAACCACCACGTGCATGTCCGCGAGCAACGGGAGGACGCGCTCGAACCGCAACACCGAGTCCGGCCAGCCATGCAGCAGTACGACCACCGGGGCGCCGGGATCCGCGGACCGCTGGTGAATCAAACGCAGGTCGGTGTCGCCTGCCTGCACCGTCACCCACGGGAAGTCGTCGATGCGGCGCTCGTGTACGCCCCAGTCGTATCCGTTCGCCCAGCGGTCGAGTAGTTCGTCGAGGCGGGTGCCGCTGACGCCGCGCTTCCCGTCGTCACTCCATGGGGTCGTGACACGCCGCGTCCGCCGGAGTCGTTCCCGCATCTCGTCATTCATGTGTATCAGCGTACACATGATGTGTATGCTCGTACACATGATTTCGCGCAATGCGGCCGCCACCAGGCAGCGGATCCTGGAGCACGCACAACGCCTGTTCGCCCAGCACGGGTACGCGGCGATCACGGTCAAAGGCGTGGCCGACGCGGCCGGTGTGTCGCCCAACCTGATCACGCGCTATTTCGGCGGCAAGGACGGTCTTTTCCTGGCGGCGACCAGGGTGGAGATCCCGGTCTCCGACTCCTTCGAGGGCGACCGTTCCGCGCTGGGTTCGCGCCTCGCGGCGAGCATCGCCCAGCGCTGGTTCGGTGCATCCGGGGAGGACCCGCTGCTCGTCCTGCAACGTGCGTCCGGCGAACGCCCGCAGGCGGCGGAGGCGCTGGCTGCCTTCCTCGACACGCACTCGCTGGAGCCCCTGCACCGCTACCTGCGCGAGAGCGGCCTGGACGACACGGAGGCCCGCAGCCGAGCCGCGGCGATCGACGCCTTCGTGCTCGGCGTCTCGACCCGCCGCCGGGTGCTGCGTTGCGAACTCGGCGACCCCGCCGACCTCCAGACCTGGCTGAGCACCACCATCCAACGCCTCGCAGACGGGTGACGCACGACGACAAGAAGTACCGGGATCGACTTTGCGTTCGTCGGTTCGGCTCAGGTGCCTCCGGCGGTGCCGCCGCCGTAGCGGGCGTTGATCGACTCCATCGCGTTGGTGGTGCCGATGATGGTGCGGATCTCGCGGTCGACGCGCGGAAGGGCGCCATCGGCCGTGACCGGCGCGGTTCAGTTGATGGTGAGTGTGGCGATGCTGTCGATCCTGGACACGGTGCCGAGGCCGAGTGTGCACGCGAGGACGGCGGTCGAGGGTGCGACGAGTTGATAGACGACGGTGTCGCCGGTGAACAGGCCGGAGGTGACGGTGCCGGTCACCGTGGTGGTGAGTGCGGCGGCGGCGAGGTTGACGGTGCGGGTTCCGGTGACGGTGGTGGTCGCGCCGGTGTTCCAGGTGAAGCTGATGGTGGTGGGAGCGGTGTTGAGGAGGGTGAGGCACGAGTAGGACGGGATGGTGACGCTGTGCACCGTGACGGGAGCGGAGTTGATGGCGGGCACGCTCAGGGACGTGCACGTGTTCAGGTCGCGGGTGATCGTCACGGTGGTGCTTGTGGGTGTGAGGCCGAGCGGCGGCGAGTACGTCGAGGAGTCGCTGCTGGGCACCGTGCACAGGGCGTCTCCCACGGTCGCCTGGGCCGTGGGTGCGGCCGTGATCGATGCCGAGGCCAATGCCAGGACGCTCAACGCGCCGATGAGCGGGTTCCGCTTCATGGGCGGGCCCCCTTCCAGAGACTGTGAGCGTCTCAAGGCCCGCTGTCGTCGACCAGCGGTCATTCGGCCATAAGTTCCCACCGCTCTCGTACCGTTGGAACACGCCCGCCCATGGGCGGTGACGACCACGCTGACCCACGGCCGTGTCCGCGCGGGACAGGGCCGCCCGCGTTGCCCGGCCGACGAGATCGGGGCGGCCTGGGACGCCCGAGAGGGCGACGGCCGGATCCCGCCGGTCGGCGTTCGGCGCGGCCGACCACCGGGGTCTGCCCGGTGACGGGGTGGTCACCTCGCTGTGTCAGCGCCTCGTCGCGCGCAGGACCAGGTCGACCAGGGCGTCGACTTCGGCACCGGTGGATGCGCGCCCGAGCAGCAGTGGAGCCAGGACGAGTTGGCTGACCAGCAGGTTCACGACCGCTTCCGGCGTGCACGTGGGGTCGATCTCGCCGCGGGCCGCCGCACGGGCGACGACCGCGCGCCAGGATTCCTGGATCGGTTCGAAGTGTTCGAGGATCAACGTGCTCAGTTCGGGATTGCGGCGGCCGGCGATGATCGCGCTCGTACTGACCTCGACGGGGCCGGCGAAGAAGGCCGCGAGGCGGTCGGCGAGCAGGCGCAGGTCTTTCGCCCACGAACCCGTGTCGGGCACTTCGACCGCGCCGGAGTGCGCGGCAAGGCCCTCCCGGACGAGGTCGGCGTAGGTGGGCCACCACCGATAGATCGTCTTCCGGTTGAGGTCGGCGCGCGCCGCGACCTCGCTGGGGCCGAAGTCCACCACGCCTTCCGCGAGTAGGTCGAGAACGGCCTGCGCGACGGCTCGGCGCACCTTCTCGCTCCGGCCGCCGGACCGCACCCGGCCACGCGGCGCCGCGGCGCCCTCCGGAGCCGTCGCCGCGGGTTCGGCGGTACCCGCCGACGTGCGCCGCGCCTTCGGCCGTGTCGTCTCGCCGGTCATTCGAACTCCTAAAAGGGTCAGGCTGTTGACTTTAGCAGGTAGGGATAACACGATGACGTACGCGCCGCGGCGACCCCGCCGACGGACGCCGAATTTCCGGCGCTCACTCCGTGCCGCCCGCAGCCGGTCCGCGTTTTTGAACCCGTCATCGCTCTCGGGGAGTCCGCCATGCCCGCAAACCCGTCCGATTCCGAACCGGGCGCCAGACCTGCGGCCGTCCGCACCGCGCCGCCCGGCGGCGGCCGTCTCGACGGCGCCTCGCGCGCCCGTCTGTCGGCCGTCGTCGCCGTGGTGGTGCTGGTGACCGAAGTCGCGCCCCTGCAATACACGTTGGTCGCCACCGCCACCGAGCGCATCGGCCACTCCTTCCCGACCGTGGGCGCGGATCTGAGCTGGATGATCATCATCATCGGCCTCGTCGGCGGCGCGACCACGCCGATCCTGGGCAAACTCGCCGACATCCACGGCAAGAAGCTGCTGCTCCTCGGCTGTACCGTGCTCTTCCTCGCCGGCTCCGTGCTGTGCGCGCTCACATCGTCGTGGGCGTTGTTCCTCACCGGGCGCGCCCTACAGGCGACCTCGTTCGCCATCACCGCGATCGCCGCGAGCCTGCTGCGCGACATCCTGCCCCGCAGACACGTCACCGTCGCGGTCGGCGTCCTCGCCACCGGCATCGGCGTCTCCGCGCTGGCCTCGCCGTTCCTGGCGGGGGCGCTGTCGGACACGTGGGGCTGGCGGTCGATGTTCTGGTTCCTCGTCGTCTACACCGCGGCGCTGGTGCCGCTCCTGTGGGCGGTGGTCCCGGAAAGCACCGTACGCGTCCGGCAACGGCTCGACCTGATCGGCTCCGTACTGCTCGGCGCGGGCGCCGCCCTCATTCTCCTGTACGTCAGCGAGGGCGAGGACTGGGGTTGGAGCCGCCCGAGCGCGTGGGCTTACCTCGTCGCCGGACTCGTGCTCCTGGCGGCCTTCCCCGCGTGGGAACGCCGCACGTCCCACCCCATCATCGACCCCGCCCTGCTCCGCGCCCCGAAGGTGTCGATCGTCCTGGCGATCGGTCTGCTCGCCAACGTCATGATCGGCATCCAGAGCTATGCGATCGCCTACATGGCCCAGACCGACGCGGACGCGGTCGACGGCGGGGTACTGGCCGGCCTCGCCGCCGACCTGGGCGTGCCGATCGACAACATCGCGCCGAGCGTCGTCTTCCACGGAGACATCGGATACGCCCTCGGCTTCGGGCTGACCGCGCTCGCCGTCCACCTGATGACGTGGCAGACCATCCCGTCGATGCTCGCCGGACCCGCCGCGGGCGCGGTCGCCAAACGCACCGGGCTGCGGCTGCCCCTGCTGGTGTCCCTCGTGGCGATGGCCGCGTCGATGCTGCTGTACGGCTTCTTTCACGACTCGTGGCAGATGTTGCTGCCGGTCGGCGTGCTCTTCGGCCTCGCGTTCGGCCTCTACTACGGCTGCGACAACAACCTCGTCATCGAAGCCGTCCCGGAGGAACAACAGGGCGTCGCGGCCGGGATGCTCACCCTCGCCGAGTCGTTCGGTGCCGCGCTGGGCACGGCGGTGCTGACCGCGATCCTCGCCGCGCATCCCTACCGGGCGACGATGACCACCGAGGGCGGCGCACAGACGTTCGACATTCCCCAGGTGTACACGGATTCCGGCTGGACCACCGGATTCTTCGTGGCCGGCGCGGTCGGCTCGATCTGCGTGGTCCTCGCCGTCGTCATGAAATCCGGCCGCACCCCGGCCACCGGCGGGCAATCCGGGGCGACCGCCACCTGAGCCTCGCCGAGCCGGCGCCGGCGGCCCGGCCGGCCCGAATCCGTCCACCGGAAGGCGCGCATCCGCACCCTCGGTGACGTCGCCGCACACCACGACCCGGGCCGGGACCACGCCCCACGGATGTCCCGGCCCCGCGCCCTGCGCGCACACCCGCACCACACGTCCACGGAGGACTCCATGAAGATCGTAATTCTCAGCAGCGGCGCGGTCGCGAGCCGCGTGGCCAAGCGCGCCGTCGCCTTCCCGGGCGTCGACGACCTGGTGGTCGCCGACCTCGACGCCGAGCGCGCACAAGCGCTCGCCGACCGCATCGGCGCGCGCGCCGCGCAGTTCGACGCCACCGACCCGGACAGCGTCACCGCCGTGGTCTCCGGCGCGGACGTGGTCTTCAACGGCGTCGGCCCCTTCTACCGCTTCGCGCTGCCGATCGTCGACGCGACGATCCGCGCCGGCGCGAACTACATCGACATCTGCGACGAGTACGACGTCGCCGAAGCCCTGGTCACCGACCCCCGGTACGACGAGCGTGCCAAGGCCGCCGGCGTCACCGTCCTCACCGGCTGCGGCGTCGCCCCGGGCACCACGAACCTGATGGCGCGCTGGGCCTGCGACGGCCTCGACCGCGCGGACGCCGTCCACGTCGTCATGGGCCTGCCGTTCGTCGCCAACCTCGGCCCGACCATCCTGGAGCACATGTTCCACTCGCTCAGCGGCGACGTCACCCAGTACCTCGACGGCGAATACCGCAAGGTCCCGGCATGGAGCAACCCACGGCAGTTCCAACTGCTGGCACCGTACGGCCCCCGCGACTTCGGCTACTTCGGCCACGCCGAGCCGATCACCCTCCCGCGCTTCATCCCCGGCCTCAAGGAGGCCACCAGCGGCTTCACCTGGTGGCAACAGGCCGGCAACGACATCTACAAGACGCTCGGCGACCTCGGCCTCATGAGCGCGGAACGCGGCGAACTGCCCATGTCGCCCCAGGCGTACATCGCCCGCTACTTCAGCAGCACCGAGGGCGAACAGGCGGTGCAGACGGACGTGTCCGACGCCCCGATCGGCGCCGTCTTCCACATCCGCGCCGAGGGCGAGAAGGACGGCGCCCCCGCATCGGTCTCCATCGAGACCCACAGCGACATGTCCGACCCGGACAACGACGATTCCGCCGCCGACATCACGGCCATTCCCGCCGCGGCCTTCCTGCGCCGGCTCGTGGCCGGCGAGATCGACAGGACCGGCGTCCTCGCCCCGGAGGGGTGCGTCGACCCGGAACCCTTCCTGCGCGAGGTGCTCCCGCAGTTGGGCATCACGATGTACCGCACCGAGAACCGTACGGAGCGGGTGCTCTGAACCGGATCTCCGAGCCGTGTCCCGAACCGTGCCTTGAGCCGGAGCGTTGAGCCGGACCTTTGAGCCGGGCCGCAGCAGCGTCCCGCGCCGACGGCGGACCGGTCGGGGGCACACCACCCCCCCCACCCCCCGCCGCGCCGCCACCCCCCCACCCCCTCCGCCCCCCCCAGGCCGGGCA
>NZ_JBHZAV010000208.1:0-16354 GCF_042754445.1 Embleya sp. NPDC059213 | reverse complement strand
GGAGACTCGGGTCCGAATCGAGGCCGTCGGCATGTCCGGGCGGCTTTGGCCCGACGGCGCGGGCGAAAGGAGTCCCGACGAGCCGCGACCACCGGAGGCGATCAGCCCCGGCGGGCCGCGCACAGCAGGCCGTCGCCGACCGGGAGCAGCGCGGGCACGAGCGACTCGTGCTCGCGGATCACCCGCAGCACGTCGCGCACGGCCGCGGTCTCCGGGTCCCGGTGCGCCGGATCGGGCACCCGGTCGTGCAGGAGCGCGTTGTCGAAGCAGACCACGCCGCCGGGCCGCAGCAGGCGCAGCGCCTCGGCCAGGTAGTCCAGGTACTCCAGTTTGTCGCCGTCGCAGAAGACCAGGTCGTAACCGCCGTCGGCGAGCCGCGGCAGCACCTCCAGGGCGCGGCCCGGGATGAACCGGGCACGACCGCTGGGGAAGCCCGCCTCGGTGAAGGTCTCCTTGGCGAGGCGCTGGTTCTCCGGGTCGGCGTCGACCGTGGTGAGCACACCGTCGGGGCGCATGCCGCGCAGCAGGTAGAGGCCGGAGACCCCGGTCCCGGTCCCGATCTCGGCGACCGCCTTGGCCTCCACCGCGGCCGCGAGGAAGCGCAGTGCGGCACCGCCACCCGGACCTATCGGGAGCACGCCGACTTCCCGGGCGCGGGCGCGGGCGCCCGCGAGGACGGCGTCCTCGCCGACGTACTCTTCCGCGAACGCCCAGCTCGCCTGGCGATTGCCGGAAATGGCTTCCTCCTCTGTCCCGGCCGCCCGTACGCGTCTCGACGGGTCGGCCACCTGAGCGCAAGGGTATTACCGAGGGGTCATCCGCCCGGCCGGGGAGCGCCGCACGCGTGCGCCCGGGCGCCGGGCACGAGCGCCGGGGGGCGACCGGGCCGGAATCGGGGAACCCCGTCCGGGCGCGGTTCGTTGGCCCCCTCGGAAGACAGGTGAACACGAGGCTCGTGGTCTCGCGGCACCGCAGGTGGGCCGGATCCGGGCTCGGCGCCCTTATCCGGGCTTAACAGGCAGGGCGCTTATGGTGGTTGCGCTACTCGGAAGAGGAGGTGTGGCAGTGGTCGACCACCGCGGGGAACAATCCTGTACCCGCGACGCGTCGCCGATGCCGGATCACGTGGCCGAAGCCGCAAACGCAATCAGCAGCCCAGCCCAGGCCGAATGGGTCCCGCCGTCGTGGGAGGACATCGTCCGCACCCACTCCGCTCGGGTCTATCGGCTCGCCTACCGCCTCAGCGGCAACCCGCACGACGCGGACGACATCACCCAAGAGGTGTTCGTCCGAGTGTTCCGATCGTTGTCGAGCTACACGCCCGGCACGTTCGAGGGTTGGCTGCACCGCATCACCACGAACCTTTTCCTCGACATGGTTCGGCGCCGTCAGCGCATCCGCTTCGAGGGTCTGGGCGACGACGCGGGCGAACGCCTCGCCGGTCGTGAGCTCTCACCCGCGCAGGCATACGACGACGCCCACCTGGACGCGGACGTCCAGCAGGCGCTGGACGCGCTCGCTCCGGAGTTCCGCGCCGCGGTCGTGCTGTGTGACATCGAGGGCCTGTCGTACGAGGAGATCGCCACCACGCTCGGAGTGAAACTCGGGACCGTGCGCAGCCGCATTCACCGCGGCCGGTCCCAGCTCCGTGCGGCGCTGCGGCATCGTGCTCCCCGGAACAAGGCAGGCCAGGAGACGGCTGCGGAGGTCCGGACCACGGTGCGGAGATGAGGGACCGTGATCAGTGAGCCCGGCGACCGCTTGGGCAGGGGGGTAGTGAGTGCCACACGGGTGGGGCGCGCCGCGACCCGACGTGGGGCATGCGAGGTGGGGACATGAGCCACCTCGACGACAAGCTCGCCGCCTATGTGGACGGCGAGCTGGGCCACGAGGCCCGTGAGAAGGTGCTGGCGCACCTCGCCGAATGCGCGGACTGTCGCGTGGAGGCGGAGGAGCAGCGCCAGGTGAAACAACTGCTCGGCAAGGTGGCGCAACCCGGACCGTCGGGCGATCTGATGGCGCGGTTGCTGGCCTTGGGCGAGCCGGATCAGGAGCCGCCTCCGCCGCCCGCGTCGGGGGATCGTTTCACCTTCCCGACCGCCGGGCGACCGGCGGTCTCGGCACGTGCGCGTCTGCGCTCGACCGGTCCGCGGGCCGGTCGGCCCGGCAACATGCCCGAGCGGGTGCGCCCGCCGGTGAGCCGGCGTCGGCTGACATTCGCCGCCGCGGGCGCGTTCTCGATGATGGCCGTCGCGCTGAGCAGCGCGTTCGTGCCGGGCGGGACGAGCGGCGGCACCGAGGGACGGCCCGCGGCGCCGGCCGTGGAGCGATACCTCGTGGAGCAGGCCGCCACCACGACCGCACTGCCGGCGGGCTCGGCGCCGCGCCGGCCGGGGCTGGTGCTGGCCGGCGCCCCGCTGACGGTGCCGGTGCCGTCGGAGGGCGCTCGCCACTAGGGCGACGACCGCAATCCCGCGTCGAGGTATTCGGCGCGGGATCGAGGTCGTGGCCCGGTGTGGTGCGGATCGGCGGAAACGGGTCGTAGTCGGGCGAATCGGAGTGGGTGTCGCCCGGCGGGCGGGGCACTTTCGGCCGACCGCGCGTGCGACGTGGCGGGGCGGGTATCCACTGCCGCCGGGACGGCACCGATCGGCACGCGCAAGACTGTGGCCGTGTCGGGGAAGCAGCAGGTGCTCGGCACACCGGGAGCGGTAGGAAGGCACACGATGAGCGACGCATACGGCCGCGGGGGAGCGGAGCCGCCGCGAGGCGACGACGCGCCGGCCGGGCCGGGACCCGATCACGACGCGGAACCGGCGGCCTTCCCGCCCGGGGCACCGCCCTCGGCGGCGGGTGCCCGGGCGGACGAGCCCGAGCCGGGTCGGTCCGCCGAACCGGCCGAGGCGGAGCCGGCGGGCGGGGTCCGCCCCGGGCCGTCGGCGCGGACGCCGGACGAGACACCGGACCGGGCACCGGGCGGCGCGTCGACCGGGGCACCGTCGGAGCACGCGTCCCAGGCCGGTCCCGACGCCGAACCCGCCGCGTTCCCGGACCGGCCGTCGTTGGCCAAGGCCGATCGCCCGGTGGCGGGCGAGGACGCCACCCCGGTCGGGCCCGCCGACGAGGCGGCGCCGGCCGATCCCGCGACCGAGCCGGCCGCGTTCGGCCCCCCGGTCCCGGACGTGCGGGACGCGGTAACCACCGAGGTGCCGGTGGTACACGGCACCGCCGAGCTGCCGAGCGCGGACGACCCCGCCTACGATCCCTTCGCGCCGCCCCCGCAGCCACCCCCGCCCGCCGGTCCGCCGCCGCAGCAGCAGCCGTGGCCGGGGCAGGTCGGCGGCTACGGCACCCACCCCGGCGTGGGGCAAACCGGCTACGGGCCCTACGGGCCGTACCCCTCGTACGCCCCGCAGACGGCCTACGCGCCCTATCAGGCGGTGCCGTACGGATATTCGGTACCGGGAGACATGACCGGCGCCGGCGGGCCCACCGAGGACCTCGGCAGGCGCTACGGTCGCCGACTCGTGGTGTGGGCCGCGGCCCTCGCGCTGGTGGCCGGTCTGATCGGCGGCGGCATCGGTGCCTGGATCGCCGACCGGCACGACACCAAGGTTCGGCTCGGCGCCGCGCCGCCCACCGGTCCGGCCCGCGGCAAGGACACCATCGCCGGGCTCGCGGGCAGCACGCTGCCGGGGGTGGTGTACATCCACACCAAGACCGGCCGAGGCGAGGCCACCGGCACCGGCTTCGTGCTGGACACCGCCGGCGACATCCTGACCAACAACCACGTGGTCGACGCGGCCTCGTCCGGCGGCACGATCACGGTCACCTTCAACGACGGCCAGCAGACCCAGGCGACCCTGGTCGGCCGGGACACCGGCTACGACCTCGCGGTGATCCGGGTGTCGGGCGTGCAGGGGCTGCACCCGCTGCCGCTGGGCAACTCCGACGGCGTCCAGGTCGGCGACCCGGTGATCGCCATCGGCGCGCCGTTCAACCTGGAGGGCACCGTCACCTCCGGGATCATCAGCGCCAAGGACCGTGCGGTGAGCGCGGGCGGTTCGGGCAGCGACGTGTCCTACATCAGCGCGTTGCAGACCGACGCGCCGATCAACCCCGGCAACTCCGGTGGCCCGCTGATCGACGCGGCGGGCTCGGTGATCGGGATCAACTCGGCAATCCGCTCGGCCGGCGGTGGCGGGCAGGGCAATCCGTTCGGCACGCAGCAGGAGGCGGGCAGCATCGGCCTCGGCTTCGCCATCCCGATCAACCAGGCGCGTCGCGTCGCGCAGCAGTTGATCGACACCGGCAAGGCGTCGCATCCGGTGATCGGCGTCTCGTTGGACGTCGCGTACCAGGGCGACGGCGCGCGGATCGCGTCCTCGGACGTCAAGGGCACGCCGCCGATCCGGGCCGGGGGACCGGCCGAGCGGGCCGGGCTCAAGCCGGGCGACGTGATCAAGGCGATCGACGGCCGCAAGGTGCACGACGCCAACGAGTTGATCGTGGCGATCCGGTCCAAGGCTCCCGGTGCGGTGGTCAAGCTGACCATCGAACGGGACGGCGGCGAGCGCACGGTCGACATGACCCTCGAAGCCGGATGACTCGGACATGACGTACACATGTCCGGACGGTCACATCTTCCGACGATAGGCACCAAACGGAAGGTTCGATGCCGGCTGCGGCCTTCCGCTCCAGGTGTCGACGACTACTCTGAGGGGGTTCGGTCGCCCGATCGAACCCCCTCGCGCAATCTCGTGGAGTCCAGGTGTTCGACGTCGGTGCACCCGAGATGGTCGCGCTCGTCATCCTCGCGATCGTGATCTTCGGTCCGGAGAAGTTGCCGAAGATGATCGGCGACGTGGCCCGCACCATTCGCAAGTTTCGCGAGTTCTCCTCCGGGGCCCGGGCCGATCTGAAGAAGGAACTCGGTCCGGAGTTCCAGGACATGCACCTGGAGGACCTCAACCCCAAGACGTTCGTGCGCAAGAACCTGATGGGCGACGGCGACGACGACCTGGGCATCCGCGAGCTGCGCGACTCGCTCGGCAAGGACTTCGAGGAGATCAAGGGCCTGGCCAGTGGCAGCCCCTACGACTCGGACGTGCCGGACACCTCGTACAGCCCGCCGTCGTTGCAGAAGAAGACCGCCGCTCCCCGGGTGGAGCCCGGCGAGCGCCCGCCGTACGACGCCGACGCGACCTGAGCGTCGGCGGTCGCCGCGTCGAGGGTCCTTTCCGACGCGGGTTCGAGGACCGCTGCCCGGTGTCGCCGATTCCCGGCCGTCGACGGTCGTGCGCGGTGCGGGGTCGTCCGCGCATTCGGGCACTATGTAGCCGGAGTACACGGGCGGTGTGTGGTCGGTGACTCGGCGGATACATGTATCGAAGGGTCGGTCCACCCGAGAGGCGCGGGGGGAGGTGGGCCCCGGCCATGGCATACCGAGGCAGCCGGCGGCGCCGCCGCGCCGCGCGAGAGGACCTGAGGCGGAGCATGGACACAATCAGCCACGCGGGCGAGGCGTTGCCCGCCGACGAGGCGGGCAAGCCCGACCTGCTGGCGGAATACCTGGGCGCGGACTTCCCCTGGTACGGCCTGGACGAGGGCTGGAACGGGCGGCGTTGGTTGTCGTCGGTGTGCAAGGGCCGGCGCACGATCGAGTACGGCACGCTCGGCCACGGAGACCTGCCGAGCCGGCGGCCCGGTGATCCGACACCGCGCCGGTTCGTGTCCGTGGTGACCGTCCCGCGGCGGCCCAAGCGGCCGGCCGGGGACGGCACGGGACAGATGGAGGCCACCTCCAAGGCGAGCGCGGCGTCACTCGCAGGGGTGGCATTGCTCGCGGACAGTTGGCCGTGGCAGTTGGACCGCACGACCCGGGCGGAGTGGCTGGATCAGCAGACCAACATCGCGTGGGATCTGTCCGACAATCTGACCGGACCCGGTTGGACGGACCTGGCCATTCCGGTGGACGGGGTGCCCGCGCGGTTCCGCTATCGGGAGTCGGCCTACGGCTGGGTGCTCGCGGGCGAGAGCGCGGGTGTCTACCTCGGGGTGTACGGCCGCGGCGCGAGCGCGTACGGCCTGGGCCTGTCCCGCGAGGTGGACCTGCACACGTACGCGAAACCGGACTCGTGACCGCGGCGCGATGACCCCGGGGGCACGGGCGCGACCGTCGAACGGGCGCGCGTGCCCTCGGGATCATCGCGGTGGAGCGCCGTCGGGCGGGGTGCCGCCGACCTCCATCGGGATCTTCCCGACCGCGGCTAGAAGTTGCGCAGCGGGGTCAGTCCGAGCTGGAGGCCGGAGAGCCCGCGCTCGCGTCCGCCGAGCTTGGCCGCGATCGTGCCCAGCGCGATGGCCGCGGGCGATTCCGGGGCGTCCAGCACGACCGGCTTGCCGGTGTCGCCGCCCTCGCGCAGCCGGGTGTCGATCGGGATCGAACCGAGCAGCGGGACCTTGGTGCCGGTGGCCGCGGACAGACCGTCGGCGACCCGCTGACCGCCGCCGGAGCCGAACACGTCGACCATCTCGCCGCAGTGCGGGCAGGGCAGCCCGGCCATGTTCTCGATCACGCCGGCGATGGTCTGCCGGGTCTCCACCGCGATGGTGCCCGCCCGCTCGGCGACCTCGGCGGCGGCCTGCTGCGGTGTGGTCACCACCAGGATCTCCGCGTTGGGGACCAACTGGGCGACCGAGATGGCGATGTCGCCGGTGCCCGGCGGGAGGTCGAGCAGCAGCACGTCCAGGTCGCCCCAGTAGACGTCGGCGAGGAACTGCTGGAGCGCGCGGTGCAACATCGGACCGCGCCACACCACCGGGGCGTTGCCCGGGGTGAACATGCCGATCGAGATCACCTTCACGCCCTGCGCCGACGGCGGCATGATCATGTTCTCGACCTGGGTGGGCTTGCCCTCCGCGCCGAGCATGCGCGGCACCGAGTGGCCGTAGATGTCGGCGTCCACGATGCCGACCTTGAGCCCCTGGGCGGCCATCGAGGCGGCCAGGTTCACCGTCACCGACGACTTGCCGACGCCGCCCTTGCCGGACGCCACCGCGTAGACCCGGGTGAGCGAGCCGGGCTTGGCGAACGGCACCTCGCGCTCGGCCTGGCCGCCGCGCAGGTTGCTCGCGAGTTCCTTGCGCTGTGCGTCGCTCATCACGTCGAGTTCGACGTCGACCGAGGTCACGCCGGGCAGCGCGGCGACGGCCGTCTCGACCCGGGTGATGATCGTCTCGCGCATCGGGCAGCCGCTGACGGTCAGGAAGACCCCGACCTCGACCCGCCCGTCGGGATGGATCTCGACGGATTTGACCATGCCCAATTCGGTGATGGGCCGGTGGATCTCGGGGTCCTGGACGGTCGCCAGCGCATCCTGGACGTCGTCCGCCGAGGGCAGGGTTGCAGAAGCCATACCGTGAGCTTACGACGCCCTCGGAAAATCCCTTCGAGAGCATCGACCTGCGAGCCGAATGGGGAGGTGGCCGTGTGACGACGGTGACCGAGGAGACGCGCGTGGCCCGGTTTCGCCGGGAACTGGGACTGGCGTCGTTGATCGACGTGCACACGCACTTCATGCCCAAGCGAGTGCTGGACAAGGTGTGGGCCTACTTCGACGCGGCCGGTCCGCTGATCGGCCGGCCGTGGCCGATCACCTACCGACTCGACGAGGACGAACGGGTGGCCAAGCTGCGCGCGTTCGGCGTCTCGGCGTTCACCTCGATGTTGTATCCGCACAAACCCGGGATGGCCGTGTGGCTGAACGCGTGGGCGCGCGAGTTCGCCGCGCGTACCCCGGACTGCCTGCACACGGCGACCTTCTTCGCCGAGCCGGGCGCGGGCAAGTACGTGCGCGAGGCGATCGAGTCGGGGGCGGTCGTGTTCAAGGCGCACGTCCAGGTCGGTGGGTACGACCCGGGCGATCCGCTGCTGGAGGACGTGTGGGGCACGCTCGCGGACGCGGGGGTGCCGGTGGTCGCGCACTGCGGTTCGGGGCCGGTGCCCGGGGCGCACACCGGGCCCGAGCCGATCACCCGGGTACTCGCCCGGCACCCGCGACTGCGGCTGATCGTCGCGCACATGGGGATGCCGGAATACGGCGAGTTCCTGGATCTCGCGGACCGGCACGAGGGCGTGTATCTGGACACCACGATGGCCTTCACCGACTTCGTCGAGGAGTTCACCCCGTTCCCGCCCGCCGACCGCGTCCGGCTGCGGGACGCGGCGGATCGCATCCTGTGGGGCAGCGACTTCCCGAACATCCCGTACGGCTACGTGCACGGGCTCGACGCGCTGACCCGGCTGGAGCTGGGCGACGACTGGCTGCGGGCGGTCTGCCACGACAACGCGGCCCGCCTGTTCGGCCGACCGTGACGGTGCCGCCGCCCGGCGGTACGGCGGCGAGCCCGGGCAGTCGGTGCCGACGCGTCGGTGCGGTTGGCTACGGTGCCGCGCATGGCGACCGTCACGTACATCCGAGGAGACGCCACCACGCCGCTGGGCAAGGGCGTCAAGGTGATCGCGCACGTCTGCAACGACCAGGGCGGCTGGGGCAAGGGCTTCGTGCTCGCGGTATCTCGGCGTTGGCCCGAGCCCGAGGCCGACTATCGACGTTGGCATCGCGAGCGGGCGGGCAACGACTTCGGGCTCGGCGCGGTACGCCTGGTCCGGGTGGCCACCCACCTGTGGGTGGCCAACATGATCGGCCAACACGGCATGCGCACCGGCAGCAAAGGGCCGCCGGTGCGCTACGAGGCGATCGACCGGGCCCTGGGCGAAGTCGGCCGCCGGGCGCTCGAACTCGGGGCCACGGTCCACATGCCGCGAATTGGCTGTGGTCTGGCGGGGGGTAGCTGGGGCAGGGTGGAGCCGCTCGTCCTCGAACGGTTGAGCGCGTGCGGTGTCCAGGTCACCGTCTACGACCACGATTGACCACGAGGCGAGGCGCCGGGTGCGTACGGGGACCACGACGAACACCGAACCGGCGCCGCCCTCGGCCGAGCCGAGGTGGTGGCGGGACGCGTCCTTCTCGGCCGTGCTCGCCGGTCTGATCGCGGTGCTGGTCTCCTACTCGGGGCCGCTGGTGATCGTGCTGACCGCGGCCTCGGCCGGCGGGCTGACCCGGGAGCAGACCGGCTCGTGGGTCTGGGCGTTGTCCATCGGCAGCGGGCTGACCTGCCTGGGCCTGAGCCTGTACACCAGGATGCCGATCGTCACCGCGTGGTCCACCCCGGGCGCCGCGCTGCTGGTGACCAGCCTGGGTTCGTACCCGTATCCCGAGGCGATCGGCGCGTTCGTGGTGACCGGCGTGCTGATCACCGTGATCGGGGTGACCGGCGTGTTCGGCCGGCTGATTCGCCGGGTGCCCGCCGCGGTGGTGTCCGCGATGCTGGCCGGAATCCTGTTCTCGTTCGGCACCGGGGTGTTCACCTCGGTCCGGACCGCGCCCTGGATCGCCGGCGGCGTGCTGCTCGCCTACCTGCTCGGGAAGCGCTTCCTCCCGCGCTACGCGGTACCGGCCGCGCTCGTGGTCGGGGTGGCCTGCGCGGCGGCGACGTCCCGGCTGCACGTGCACATCGACACGTTCGAGATCGCCCGGCCGCAGTGGACCACACCGCACCTGTCGGTGCCCGCCCTGATCGGGATCGCGGTGCCGCTCCTGGTGGCCACCCTCGCGTCGCAGAACGCGCCCGGGATGGGGGTGTTGGCCGCGTCCGGCTACGCGCCGAACGACCGGGTGCTGATCGGCTCGACCGGGGTGGTATCCACGCTGCTCGCGCCGTTCGGGTCGCACGCGATCAACCTGGCCGCGATCACCGCCGCGATCTGCACCGGGCCCGAGGCGCACCACGACCCCCGCAGGCGCTACGTCGCGGGCGTCTCGTGCGGGGTCTTCTACCTGATCGTGGGCATGTTCGGGTCGACCCTGGTGGCGCTGTTCGCGGGCCTGCCCAAGGAACTGGTCGCGGCGGTCGCGGGCGTGGCGCTGTTCGGCGCGCTGGCGAGCGGGCTCACCGGCGCGATGGCCGACGACGAGCACCGCGAGGCGGCGCTGATCACCTTCCTGGCCACCGCGTCCGGGGTCACCATCGGCGGGATCGGATCCGCGTTCTGGGGACTGATCGCCGGTGTCCTGGCCCACGTGGTGCTGTCCGGCGGCCGGTTCAGCCTGCCCCGCCGGCGCCCATGAGCACCCGCATGCCCTCGGCGAGATCCCGGCCGGTGGGGGCGTTCTCCGGGGCGAACATCCACTGGCTGACCACGCCCACCAGCAGCGCCTGACACAGCGCGCCGACCGTGCCGGTGAGGTGCTCGTTGCCCTCCTCGGGCACGCCCAGGAAGATCGAGGCCAGTCCGGAGCGGCCGGCGTCCTGTGCCGCGCCGAGCACCTTGTGGATCTCCGGCAACTCGTCGAGATGGGCCAGGACCTCGAAGTTGGCCGCCCACATCATCCGGTGCGACTCCATCAGGTCGATCACCCGTGTCCAGATCGCCTCGAAGCGCTCCAGCGGCGCGGTCTCGCCGCCGACCGCCTCGGCCAGCGCGCCGGCCAGTTCGTCACCCCAGCCCTCGATCGACTCCAGCAGCGCCTGCTGCATCAGCGCGTCCTTGGACCCGTAGTGATAGCCGATCGATCCGAGGTTGGTCCCCGACGCGGCGACGATGTCGCGCGCGGTGGTGCGCATGTAGCCCTTCTCGTACAGACAACGTTTGGCTCCGGCCAGCAGGTCTTCGCGGTGTCCCATGCACCGATCGTAACCCTGCCGTAGACAAATGTCTTATACGGATGACTCATACGATTGTATAAAACAGCTCAGGGACGCTTCGGCTCCGGCGGGTGTTGCCGGTGGGGCGGGTGCGTGTCGCTCACGTCGCGCCCCATCAGCCAGCCGTCGGTCTCCCGACGCTCGTCCAACTCCTTGAGCATGGACTGGAGTTCCGAGCGCAGGAAGTCCCGGGTGGCGACCTCGCCGAGGGCGATCCGCAGCGCCGCGACCTCGCGGGTCAGATACTCGGTGTCCGCGATGTTGCGCTCGTTGCGGGCCCGGTCCTGCTCCAGGTTGACCCGGTCCCGGTCGTCCTGCCGGTTCTGCGCGAGCAGGATCAGCGGCGCCGCGTAGGACGCCTGCAGGGACAACGCCAGGGTCAGGAAGATGAACGGGTACTCGTCGAAGCGCAGCGCCGGCGGCACGAAGATGTTCCAGCCGATCCACACGATCACCGTGGCGGTCATGTAGACCAGGAACCGGCCGGTGCCCAGGAAGCGGGCGATCCGCTCGGAGAACCGACCGAACGCCTCCGGATCGTACGCGGGCAGCAGCGGGCGCCGCCCCGGGGCGCGCGGTTGATCCAGGCGCGGCCGGCGGCGCTTGTCGGTGCTCGTGCTCTCACGGGCCACGGCGCACTCCCCCGTCTCCGTGTATGGCGCCCTCGCGCCAGTCCTCGGGCAGCAGGTGGTCGAGCACGTCGTCGACGGTGACCGCGCCGAGCAGGTGGTCGTCCTCGTCCACCACGGGAGCGGCGACCATGTTGTACGCGGCCAGGAAGCTGGTCACCTCGGCGAGCGGGGTGTCCGGCCGCAGCGGCATCAGGTCGGTGTCCAGGACCGCGCCGACCAGGGTGAACGGTGGATCGCGCAACAGCCGCTGGAAGTGCACCGTGCCCAGGTACTTGCCGGTCGGCGTCTCGGTCGGCGGTCGGCAGACGTAGACCTGGCTGGCCAGGGCCGGCGAGAGGTCGGAGTTGCGCACGTGTGCGAGGGCCTCGGCGATCGTGGCGCCCGGCTCCAGCACGATCGGCTCGGTGGTCATCATGCCGCCGGCGGTGTCCTCGACGTAGGTCAGCAGTCGGCGGACGTCCTCGGCCTCCTCCGGCTCCATCAGGCCGAGCAGGCGCTCCGCGGTGTCCTCGGGCAACTCGGAGATCAGGTCGGCCGCGTCGTCCGGGTCCATCGCCTCCAGGACGTCGGCCGCCCGCTCCTCTTGGAGCTGGCCCAGGATCTCGACCTGGTCGTCCTCGGGCAACTCCTCCAGCACGTCCGCGAGCCGGTCGTCGTCCAGCGCCGCGGCCACCTCGGCACGGCGCTTGGCGGACAGGTTGTGCAGCACGTTCGCCAGGTCGGCGGGCCGCAACTGCTCGAACGTGGCGAGCAGGTTGGCCGCGCCCTGCTGGTCCTCCGGGCGCTCGAAGCCGACCACCGCGTTCCAGTCGACGGTGATCGTCTCGCCGCGCCGCCGGCGCAGCCCGGAGGTGGCGCCCTTTTGCACGAACAACTTGGCGATCAGCCAGTCGCGACCGCGCCCGAGCGCCATCGCGACGTCCAGCACGGTCACCGGCTCGTCGGTCTCGGCCAGGGCCACCCGGCGGTCCAGCATCTCGGCGAGCACCAGCGTCTCGCTCGGCCGCTGCTCGAAGCGGCGCATGTTGACCAGCCCGGTGGTGATCACCTCGCCGGTCTCCACACTGGTCACCCGGGTCATCGGGACGAAGATCCGCCGCCGGGTGGCCACCTCGACGACCAGGCCGAGCACGCGTGGGGGAAGCTGGGCGGTACGCAACATCACCACCACGTCGCGCAGCCGGCCGACGTGGTCGCCGTTGGGGTCGAACACGGCCACGCCGGCAAGGTGCGAGATGAACACCCGCCCGGATGACGCACCCATGCCGTGGTCCCTCCGTCGCCGATGTGTACGTCCGCGTTGGCCGATCCGCGCGCTCGTGCCGCGGGTGTCCCGAACGGTCAGGTTACCGGTGAAGGTGGGCATGATCACGACACCCGGCGCCCGGCTCAGTACAGTGCCGCCCGTGCGCTTGCCTCGGATGAAGACCACGATCGCCCTCCTGGCCGCCTGTGTCCTCACCGGCACGGCGTGTTCGAAGGAGGAGACCGGGCTCGGTGCGGAGTCCGCGGACTCCATAGCCGGCAAGTCCAAGGCGGCGGCCGCGGCGGCCGGCGCCGTCCACGTGCAGGGCGTGTGGAAGATCCAGAGCCAGCAGTTCCGGATCGACCTGCGGCTCAAGCGTGACGGCGGGGTGGGCACCGTGGTCACCGCGGACAGCACCATCGAACTGCTGCGGGTCGGCCAGGACCTGTTCGTGCGCGGCGACGCCCGGCTCTACCAGGGTCGGGACGGGCGCGGCGGGGCCGAGGTGGAACAGTCGGCCCAGGCGCTGCGGGACAAGTTCGTCAAGGTCTCGCCCGCCGATCCCAGTTACGCCCGACTGTCCGGCTTCACCCGGATGCAGGACATGATCACCGATCTGATCCGGCTCAACGGCAAGCTCAAGAAGGACGGCCGGGAGAACGTGCGCGGCGCCGAGTCGCTCAAGCTGGTGGCGGACCGGGGCCGCGGCGGCGAACTGCGAGTGGCCCTGCGGGGGACGCCGTTCCCGCTCAAGTACATCCCGTCGCCGACCGGCGGAGCGCTCGAACTCTTCGAATACGACCAGGACTTCCCGCTGGTGCTGCCCAAGGCCGAGGATGTGGTCGACTACGGCTCGTTGACCGACGGCAAGCAACCGTCGGGCAAGCCCGACGAGCCGAAGCCGGGCACCGACTGAGGCGGGCGATTCCCCCTCCGGGATACCGTTTCCGGTAGGACGGCGACGCGGTCGAGCGTCGATTCGGGTCAGCGAACCAACGAGACATCGAACAACGAGGGAACCCAACGGTGGATCACGTGCGGCGCGGCTTCGTGGTGGCGACGGCTGTATCGGTCACGGTGCTGGCCGCCGGGTGCAGTGCGGGACGACCCGCACACCGCTCGTGGCAGGCACCAGTGGACGAACCCTTGGCCGGTGCGCCACTGGGCAACCAGGTGGACAACCTGGACCCGGCGGCGATCCTGCAGCGGGCCCAGGCCGCGACGGCCGGGGCGAAATCGGTGCACGTCAAGGGCGAGTTGACGGTCCCGGGCGCGGCCGGCAAACCGGCCAAGCCGTTCAGCGTGGACATGCGCTTCACCAGCACCGGCAGCGAGGGCCAGATCGTCGAGGACAGCACGACGGCCTACGTCACCCGGGTGCAGAACCAGGTCTGGTTCCGGGGCGACACGAAGTTCTGGTCCAAGGTCGACGGCGCCAACTCGGACGTGGCCAACCACGAGAAGTACGTACAGGTCCCCTCCGGGGACAAGAAGTACGACGGCATCGTGGAGAACACCTACGTCGAGCGGCTCACCAACAAGCTGATGGGCAAGCCGGGCAAACTGGAGAAGGGCCCGGTCAAGCAGGTCAACGGGCACAAGGCGATCGCGCTGGAGAGCCGCACGCCGGGCGCGGGCGGCACCATCTGGGTGGCCACCGAAGGCGCTCCGTACCTGCTGCGGATGGAGTCGGCCCCGGAGGTCCGGCAGGCCGGCGCGTTCGATTTCCTCGGCTACGGCGAGCGGGTGGACGTGCACGCGCCGGACCCCAAGGACGTGGTGGACAAGGGCCTGACCACCCAGGGCCGCCCGACCAACGGCAGCGGCAACAACGGCACCTCGACGCGCCCCCCGAACGGCACGCCCTCCACCGGGAGTACGCGCCGCTCGGACATCGGCCGGACGAGCAAGCCGCCGGTGCCCGGCGGCCTCCGGGGCGACTCGCTGCTGTTCTCCTGAGCCGACCCGCGCTCAGCCGCGTCGGCGCAGGCGGCCGATCGACAGGTTGAACGGCGAGGCCCCGCGGGTCACCGCGGGCGAGCCGATCGGCACGGTGCGGCCCGCGTCCCGGGGCGCGGATCGGGCCGAGCCGGTGGGGGTGAGCCGGATCACGTCGCACTCGCGTGCCCAGCG
The DNA here is from genome assembly GCF_042754445.1 of Embleya sp. NPDC059213. Classification (NCBI taxonomy): domain Bacteria; kingdom Bacillati; phylum Actinomycetota; class Actinomycetes; order Kitasatosporales; family Streptomycetaceae; genus Embleya; species Embleya sp. NPDC059213. The sequence goes on along the minus strand of NZ_JBHZAV010000208.1, from coordinate 1,573 downwards.
GGCCGGCTGCTCCTCGCCGTCCGGCGCGTTCAACCGGGCCGCGTGCAGGGCCAGTACGGCCGGCTCGTAGGCCGGGTCGTCCGGGGTGACCACCCGGACCTCGGCGCTCCATCCGGGCAGCCGTCCGCCCTTGTCCTTGCTGCGGACGTCCACCAGCGCCCGCCCGGCCTCGGCCAGGCCGGGTACGAACTGCTCGACGGCGCCGTCCTCGCGGGCGGTCACCAGCCACGAGGAGCCGTCCAGCCACACGTGCCAGACCGGGCGCGGCGGGGCGTCGTCGACGGTGAGCCAGAGCAGGCCGGACTTGCGCGCCGCTTCCTCCAGCAGTGCCGCTTCCTCGCGCAGTGCGGCCTCGTCGAGCGGCGCCGCTTCATCGCGCGGTGCGTCGGTGTCCGTCATGCGCCACAGCGTCCCACAACGCGCAGGCGCGGAACGTGCGCCACCTCATAGTCCGAGGCGGGTGACCCGTCGGTAACCTGACCGCACGATCCGCAGCACTGGGAGGACCAGACACATGGCCGCCACATCGCGTAGCTTGCGTTCCCGCCGTTCCTGTATGGCTGTGCCCGGCAGCAACCCGCGCTTCATCGAGAAGGCGCAGGGGCTCCCGGTCGACCAGGTGTTCCTCGACCTCGAGGACGCCTGCGCCCCGCTCGCCAAGGAGGGCGCGCGACACACCATCGTCGACGCGCTGAACAACGGCGACTGGGGGAATCGGATCCGCGTCGTGCGGGTCAACGACTGGACCACGCACTGGACCTACCGCGACGTGGTCACCGTCGTGGAGGGCGCGGGGGCCAACCTCGACGCCATCATGCTGCCCAAGGTCCAGGACGCCGGCCAGATCAAGGCGCTGGACCTGCTGCTCACCCAGATCGAGAAGACGGTCGGCCTGGAGGTCGGTCGGATCGGCATCGAGGCGCAGATCGAGAACGCCCGCGGCCTGGTGAACGTGGACGAGATCGCCGCCGCGTCGCCGCGGGTGGAGACGATCATCTTCGGGCCGGCCGACTTCATGGCGTCGATCAACATGAAGTCGCTCGTGGTCGGCGAGCAGCCCCCGGGCTACGACACCGGCGACGCCTACCACTACATCCTGATGCGCATCCTGATGGCCGCCCGGGCCAACGACCTCCAGGCGATCGACGGCCCCTACCTCCAGATCAAGGAGGTGGACGGGTTCCGTCGGGTGGCCGGCCGCTCGGCGGCGTTGGGCTTCGACGGCAAGTGGGTGCTGCACCCCGGCCAGATCGACGCCGCGAACGAGCTGTACTCGCCGACCCAGGCCGACTACGACCACGCCGAGATGATCCTCGACGCGTACGACTGGTGCACCTCGGCCGAGGGCGGCATGAAGGGCGCCGCGATGCTCGGCGACGAGATGATCGACGAGGCGTCGCGCAAGATGGCCCTGGTGATGTCGGCCAAGGGCCGTGCCGCGGGCATGCAGCGGACGCAGAAGTTCGAGGCCCCCAAGGGCTGACGCCACACCGGCGGGCCCGGGCCCGGACCGGGACGCGGCGGGGGGGGGGGGGGGGGGCCCGCGCCCGCCCCGCACCGCCCCCCGGCCCAC
>NZ_JBHZAV010000207.1:0-16458 GCF_042754445.1 Embleya sp. NPDC059213 | reverse complement strand
GATCCGCACGCGGATCCACCCACCCTCGGGTTTTCCGTCCTTCGGATCAGGAGGCGAGTCCGAGCGCGGCCATCCGCTGCTGGTGCGCCTCGGTGATCCGGTTGAACATGCGCCCGATCTCGGCCAGGTCGAAGCCGGGTCCGGCGCCGCCGCCGATCAGCATCGTGGACAACACGTCCCGCTCGGCGGCCACCCGCTGGGCCTGACTGAGCGCCTCGCCCATCAACCGCCGGCCCCACAAGGCGAGCCGGCCGGACACCTTGGGATCGCGCTCGATCGCCGAGCGCACCGCGTCGACCACGAAGGCCGCGTGCCCGGTGTCGCGCTGCACCTCGACGATCAGATCCCGGCTGACCTCGTCCAGATGCGCCGCCACCTCGCGGTAGAAGTCGGCCGCGATCCCATCGCCCACATACGCCTTGACCAGGCCCTCCAGCCAGTCGGCGGGCGCGGTGTGCACATGGAACTCGTCCAACGGCGCGATGAACGGATCCATCGCCTCGGCCGGATCCGCACCCAGCGCCGCGATCCGGTCACGCAGCAGCGTGTAGTGATGGAACTCGGCCACGGCCATCGCGGCGAGCGCGGCCTTGTCGTCCACGGTCGGCGCCATCTTGGCATCCTCGGCGAGCCGCTCGAAGGCGGTGATCTCGCCGTAGGCGAGTACGCCGAGCAGTTCGATCACGGCGGCCCGCATCTCCCCGGTCGGCTGCGCGTGCTCGCTCATGTCCACCCCTTCGTCCGTTCCGCCGCCGCACCGTCGACAAGTGCCACAGTGTTCACAAGTACGCAGCGTAGTGAGCGCACCGCGCCCACGGGAGCACCACGTCCGGGCGGAGTCGCCCATCTCCGGACAAGCAGTAATGAGCATCACCCCACCGGCCGCACGCCGCCGGGTACAGTGGTAGTGAACGCGGATGCCCGGTCGGAGGACGACTGGCTCCGACCGACCCGCTCGGGTGGCCGCCCGAAGGCGAGAGGTCCCGTGCCGCGCCCCGCAATTTCGTGGGCGCCATGGTCTCGACCCGCTTTCGGTACAGACGGCCCCCAACCACACAGAAGAGGCTGGACCCCTGACAACTTTTCGCGAACTCGGAGTACTTTCGGAGACAGCCGAGGCACTTGAGGCACTCGGCATCATCGAGGCCTTTCCCGTCCAGGAGATGACCCTTCCGGTCGCCCTGTCCGGCAACGACGTGATCGGCCAGGCCAAGACCGGAACCGGCAAGACCCTGGGCTTCGGCATCCCGCTGCTGCAGCGGATCACCGTCGCGGCCGACATCGAGGCGGGCCGCGCGCCCGCCGGTGCGGTCGCCGGTCGGATGCCGCAGGCCCTGGTCGTGGTGCCCACCCGTGAGCTGTGCGTGCAGGTCACCAACGACCTCCAGGCCGCGGGCAAGCTGCGCAACGTGCGCGTGTTGGCCGTCTACGGCGGCCGGGCCTACGAACCGCAGATCGACACCCTCAAGAAGGGCGTCGACGTCGTGGTCGGCACCCCGGGCCGGCTCCTCGACCTGGTCGGCCAGGGTCACGTGAACCTGTCCGAAGTCAAGATGCTCGTCCTGGACGAGGCCGACGAGATGCTCGACCTGGGCTTCCTGCCCGACGTCGAGAAGATCGTCGAGCGTCTTCCGGCGCGCCGCCAGACGATGTTGTTCTCGGCCACCATGCCGGGACAGATCATCACCCTGGCGCGCCGTTACATGAGCCGCCCCACGCACATCCGCGCCTCCGAGCCGGACGACCTGGGCGCCACCGTCAAGTCGGTCCAGCAGCGCGTCTACCGCGCGCACGGCCTGGACAAGCCCGAGCTGATGGCCCGGGTGCTGCAGGCCAACGGGCGCGGCCTGGTGATGGTGTTCTGCCGGACCAAGCGCACCGCGGCCGACCTGGCCCAGGGGCTGGCCGAGCGCGGCTTCGCCTCCGCCGCCGTGCACGGCGACCTCGGCCAGGGCGCGCGCGAGCAGGCGCTGCGGGCGTTCCGCAACGGCAAGGTGGACGTGCTCGTGGCCACCGACGTCGCGGCCCGCGGCATCGACGTCGAGGGTGTCACCCACGTGGTGAACTACCAGTGCCCCGACGACGAGAAGACCTACCTGCACCGGATCGGCCGGACCGGCCGCGCGGGTGCCTCGGGCACCGCGGTGACGCTGGTGGACTGGGAGGACATCCCGCGCTGGAGCCTGATCAACAAGGCGCTGGACCTGGGCTTCGCCGACCCGGTCGAGACCTACTCGACCTCGCCGCACCTGTTCACCGACCTGGACATCCCCACCACCGTGGGCAGCGTGCTGCCGCGCGCCGACCGCACCCGTGCGGGTCTGGGCGCGGAGGACGTCGAGGATCTGGGCGAGACCGGCAAGAACAGCCGGGGCAACTCGGGCCGCAAGGGCAACGGTGGGCGCAGCCGCAGCGGCCCCGCCGCGTCCGGGCCGGCCGCCTCCGGGCCGGACGCGGCCGACGCCGAGGCGAGCGACCCCAGCCGCCGTCGGGCCCCCGGCTCGCGGCGTCGTCGTCGCGTGAACGCCGAGACCGGCGATGCGGTCGTGGCCGCCGCGACCGGCGCGATCACCGCGACCTTCGTCGAGCCCTCGACCGTGCCCGCCCAGGCGGCGCCCGTCGACGGTCCGGCCGGCACCGGGGACGCGGACGCGGACGGCGAGCGCGCGCCGCGCCGTCGCCGCCGGCGCACCCGGCGCCGTCCCGAGGGCGCCGAGGCCGGCGCCGTCGCGACCGACGAGGGCTGACGAACGCACCATCGGGTCGACGGCCCCCGGCGCGGAGTGTGGACGATCACGTCCGCGCTTCGCGGCGGGGGCCGTCGGCGTACCTGCGGGTAAGTAGGCTCGAAGGTGTGAGTACGCCACGCTTTCTGACCTTGCCCGGGACCGTCCGCTCCCGTCGCCTGGCGACCGGGCGCGGACGATTCGCCGTCCTGGAGTCCACCCCGCCGAGCGCCGCGCCGCGGCTGGGCAGCGCCGTGTTGGTGCCCGGCTTCACCGGCAGCAAGGAGGACTTCCTCGCGCTCGGCGACCCGCTGGCGCGGCGCGGTTTCCACACCGTGGCCGTGGACCAGCGCGGCCAGTACGAGACCGAGGGTCCGGCGGATCCGGCGGCCTACACCCGGGACGCGCTCGTGGCGGACGTGCTCGCGATCGCCGACGCGGTGGCCCCGGGCGAGCCGATCCATCTGGTGGGCCACTCCTTCGGCGGCCTGGTGTGCCGCTCGGTGGCGCTGCACGCGCCGGAGCGGCTGGCCTCACTGACCCTGATGAGCACCGGCCCGGCGGCGATCTGCCCGGACGAGGTCGCCCGGCTGCTGATGCTGGAGGAGGTGCTCCCGGCGCTCACCCGCCAGGAGGTGTGGGAGGCGATGCGGGCCGTGGAACTGGAGGCCGGCCTGCTGCCGCCCGCCGACCCGGCGATCGCCGCGTTCGTGCACGCCCGGTGGCTGGGCACCACGCCCGAGGGCCTGCTCGAAATGGCCGAACAACTGCGTACCGAACCCGACCTGGTGGACGAACTCGCCGCGCTCGTGGCCGCCGGCCTGCCCACGCTCGTGGTCTCCGGCGTCGAGGACTACGCGTGGCCGCTGCCCTGGCAGATTGCGATGGCCGACCGGCTGGGTGTACCGCACGTGGTGATCCCGGACACCCACCACTCCCCGAACGTGGAGTCGCCGGCCGCCACGGCCGCCGCGCTGGCCGACTTCTGGGCGAGCGTGGCGGCCTACGTGCCTCGGGCCTGAGCCGGGACGGGGCCGGACCGGGCGCCGTCGGCTCACGGTACGAACGGATCGGGCGTAGCGTGACATAGGAGACATTTCACTCACCACGGGCGTCGCCCGTGCCGGTTCGTGCCACCTGCGGCGACTCCCGTCGAGCCGACCGATCGGGAGTTGCCATGACGCTCATCGACGTCGATTCCGCGCGACAGGAAGCCTTCGCGGGACGCATGATCAACATCATCGACGACGGCTGCCTGGCCTTTCTGACCAGCATCGGCCACCAGAGCGGACTGTTCGACACGATGGCCGGGATGCCGGCTTCGACGAGTGCCGAGATCGCCCGCGCCGCGGGGTTGACCGAGCGCTATGTGCGCGAGTGGCTGGGCGGCATGGTCACCGGCGGTTTCGTCGAATACTCCCCGGACCACGACACCTACCTGCTGCCGCGCGAACACGCGGCCTCGCTGACCCGCGCGGCCGGACCGGAGAACCTGGCCGGCATCACCCAATACCTGGCGCTGATGGGCGAGGTCGAACAGCAGGTCGTGCAGGCGTTCCGGCAGGGCGGCGGCGTGCCGTACTCGGCCTACCCTCGATTCCAGGCGCTCCAGGCCGAGGAGTCCGGCCGGGTCTGGGACGCGGCACTGGTGGACGGCGTACTGCCACTGGCACCCGGGCTGACCGAGCGGCTGACGGCGGGGATCGACGTGCTGGACGTCGGGACGGGCCAGGGGCACGCGGTGAACGTGCTGGCTCGGGCGTTCCCGCGCAGCCGGATCCGCGGCGTGGACATCTCCGTCCAGGGGATCGCCGCAGCGCGCCGCGAGGCCGAGGAACTGGGCCTGGACAACGTGGAGTTCGCCGTGGTCGACGCGGCCGAGCCGCTCGGCTCGTACGACCTGATCACCGCGTTCGACGTGATCCACGACCTCGCCCGGCCCGGTCGCACGTTGGCCGCCGTCTCCGCCGCGCTGCGTCCGGACGGGGTGTTCCTGATGGGCGAGATCGCCGCGTCCAGCAAGCTGGAGGAAAACCTCGCCCACCCGCTGGGGCCGGCGCTGTACACGTTCTCGATCTTCTACTGCATGACCGTCTCGCTCGGCGAGGGCGGCGAGGGCCTGGGCACCGTCTGGGGCGAACAGGCCGCCCGAGCCGCGCTCGCCGACGTCGGCTTCACCCACGTCCGAAGCCACTCGCTGGAGGGCGACTTCCTCAACGTGTACTTCGTGGCCCGCAAGGACTGAGGAGACACCCACACCGAACGGCGGGGCAAGGCGGGACCGGTCCTGCCGGGCATCCCCCCGGGCCGCCCGTCGACGTCGATCCACCCATGATCTACGTCACGGGCAGGCCCCTACTGCACCCACCCGCGACCTCCCTATCCTCGAAGTCCTGCGCCGGCTCGGGCATCGTTCGATCCAAGTGACCGCCGACATCCACGAGCGCATCACCTCCTCGGCGCCTGACCGCTTGCGGCAGGTACCCGATGGGGTGTCGCGCCCACCGGGGCACGAGCCGGACCCGCCGGGTCGGTGCTGGACCACAGCCCGAAGAATCAACGTTTTCGCAGGTGAGAGGGGACCGAGATGCAGTTCGGCCGCTACTACGAGGAGTTCGAGGTCGGTGCGATCTACAAGCACTGGCCGGGGAAGACCGTGACCGAGTACGACGACCATCTGTTCTGTCTGCTCACGATGAACCACCACCCGCTGCACATGGATGCCAACTACGCCGAGAACACCACCGATTTCGGCAAGAACGTGGTGGTGGGCAACTACATCTACTCGCTGCTGCTCGGCATGTCGGTGCCGGACGTCTCCGGGAAGGCGATCGCCAACCTGGAGATCGAGTCGTTGCGACACGTGGCGCCCACGTTCCACGGGGACACCATCTACGGACAGACCCTGGTGCTGGACAAGTGGGAGTCGAAGTCCAAGGACGACCGCGGCGTCGTGTACGTGGAGACCAAGGGCTACAAGCAGGACGGCACGCTCGTGTGCGTGTTCAAGCGCAAGGTCATGGTGCCCAAGGAGAGCTACGGGACCGAGCGTGGCGGCGAGCAGCCCGGACGCCCCGAGCTGATCGAGGGCTGATCGTTCGCGGCTGAGCGGGCGCCGATCGGGGGTCGACCACCCCCGCACCGAGCGCGGGCGGGTCGCCCAGGGACGGCGCGGCCCGCCCGTTTGCGCGCACGGGACGACGACGTCCTACGGCAGTTCCGCCGCCGTCGGGTACGACGACTGCGCCCCCACCCGGCGCACCGCCGCCGCGCCCACCCGCACCGCGTACCGGGTCGCGGTGAGCGGGTCGTCCCCGGCCGCCAGTCGCCACGCCAACGCGCCGGTGAAGGCGTCGCCCGCGCCCGTCGTGTCGACCGCGTCCACCGTCGGCGCGGCGACATGTACCGGTTCCGCCTCGCCGACCGCGACCAGCGCACCGCCACCGCCGAGCGTGAGCACGATCGAGCGCGGACCCGCGCCCCCCGCACGCCAGCTCCGCAGCGCCTCGTGCGCGTCCTTGCCGCCCGTCGTCGCGCTCGCCTCGTGCTGGTTGAGCACCAGCGGATCGCACGCCCGCACCACCGACGAGGACATCCACACCATCGTCGACACGACCGGCGAGAGGTTCAGCACCACCCGGGTGTCCGCCGCGACGCAGCGTCGGATCACCTCCCACACCGTGTCGAGCGGGATCTCCAACTGGAGCGAGACCACCTCGGCGGCCTCGATCGCCGAGGCCAGGTCGCCCACCTCCGCCGGCCCGAAGCGCCCGTTCGCCCCGGGCGCCACCGTGATGGTGTTCTCGCCCGCGTCGTCCACGGTGATCAGCGCCACGCCCGAGGCGCCGGGCACGGTCCGCATCGCGTCGGTGCGTACGCCCTCCCGGCGCAGCGTCGCGAGCAACATCCGGCCGTGCTCGTCCTCGCCGACCCGCCCGGCGAGCGCGACGTCGGCGCCCAGTCGGGCCGCCGCGACCGCCTGATTGGCGCCCTTGCCGCCCGGATGCACGACCAGGTCGTCGCCGAGCACCGTCTCGCCCGGCCGCGCGTGCGCCCGCACCCGGACCACCAGGTCGGCGTTGATCGACCCGACCACCAACAGCCGCGCGTGCTCCGCGCTCACGCCACGCCCGGTACGTTCCACTCGCGCAGCGCGTCGAGCAGTCCCTCCACCAGGTCGAGCCGACCCAGCTCACCGGTCGCCACCCACCGCACCGCGTCCGCGTCGTCGCCCGCGCGCAGCGCCCCGCCGTGTGGCGTGCAGGCGTAGTCCCTGATCTCGTACGTCCCACCGTCGGGCGCACGGCGCAGCACCGACCCGACGAGCGGTCCCACGGTCACCTGGAGTCCGGTTTCCTCCGCCATCTCGCGGGCGAGGGCGACCGCGTCGGTCTCGCCCTCGTCGACCCGCCCGCCGGGCAGCGACCACTGTCCCTTGCCCGGCATTTTCGCGCGTTGCACCAGGAGCAACCGACCCTCGGAATCGAGGACGATCGCACCGACGCAGGGAATGAGCCGCATGCCTGTGGAGCCTAGTGCCCGGCGCCGACGTGCAACGGGAGATCGGTCGCCGACCGCGCGGCGCCGGCAGCGCGAGGGCGCACGACCCCGGCGCGGCGCGCGCCTCCCGTACGCCGGTCGGCGGTGTGAACGCACCGAAGGAGTGATCGTCCTTGACGCGGGGCCCCGGGCAGTGGACCGTCTTGTCCTATGAAGGGCGAGCCGAGCTGCCCCCGCTGCGGCGGCCGGGTCCGCGCTCCGGGTCTGTTCTCACAGACGTGGGAGTGCGAGATCCATGGCGCCGTTCCCCCGCTGCAACCGGTCGTGCCGCCCAGCGTCGAGGCGCTGGACGCGGTGGTGCGCCGCGCCCGGGTTCCGGTCTGGTTGCCCTGGCCGTTGCCGGTCGGTTGGTTGTACACCGGCGTCGCGCACGCGGGCGACGATCGGGACGGTTCGCGGGCCGTCGCGGTGGCGTGCACGGGTCCCGCGCCGCTGGGCGGACGCGGCGAACTGTTGCTGATCGCCGAGGAGGTGGGCGTCGGACTGGGCGCCCGCTACGCCGGGTTGACCGGGCACGACCCGGGCGGCGACTTCGTCAAGTCCGCGCCGACGAAGGTGATGGCGGCCGGCCGGCCGACCCCGCTGTGGTGTGTGATCGACGCGCCGCCCGACCGCGCGGTGTTCGCGGGCGAGGCGATGGGCCTGTGGTTGTGGGCGATCCTGTGGCCGGGCAAGGCGGGCCATCTCGTCTACGACGACGTGGTGCTCACCGATCTGCGCGACGCCGGGGCCGAGTTGCAGTTGTTGCCGTGCGGCGCGCTGTCCCCGCAACTGCTGGAGTTCTGAACCGCCGGACACCGGCTCCGCGCCGCCCGACGCCGGCCCCACAAAGGCGCTCGACCGAGGTCGTTAGGGTCGGGAGGGTCCATCGGCCCTCTCCGCAGACGAGGTCAGCGTGCGCATCGACCTGCATACCCACAGCACCGCATCCGACGGCACCGACACGCCCGCCGAACTGGTCGTCAAGGCGCGCGCGGCGGGCCTGGACGTGGTCGCGCTCACCGACCACGACACCACCGCCGGCTGGACGGCCGCGGCCGAGGCGCTGCCGCACGGGCTGACCCTGATCCGGGGCGCGGAGATCTCGTGTGTGGCCGAGGGCGGGATCAGCCTGCACATGCTGGGCTACCTGTTCGACCCGACCGAACCGGAGTTCGCCCGGGCCCGCGAACTGGTGCGCACCGACCGGGTCCGCCGGGCCGAGGCGATGGTCGAGCGTTGCCGCGAACTCGGCGCGCCGATCACCTGGGCCCGGGTCCGCGAGATCGCGGGCGGCGGCGCGGTGGGCCGGCCGCATGTGGCCACCGCGCTGGTCGAGGCGGGCGTGGTCGCGGACGTGTCCGGCGCGTTCACCGCGCAGTGGCTCAAGGACGGCGGGCGGGCGTTCGTCGGGAAGTACGAGATCCACGCGGTCGATGCCGTCCGGCTGATCGGCGGCGCGGGCGGGGCCGCGGTGTTCGCCCACCCGGGCGCGGTCAAGCGTGGCCGGACCGTTTCGGACGCCACGATCGCCGAGTTGGCCGAGGCCGGCCTGGCCGGGATCGAGGTGGACCACATGGACCACGACGACGCGATGCGGGCGCACCTGCGCGGACTCGCGGGCGACCTGCGGCTGATCACCACCGGTTCGAGTGACTACCATGGCACCCGCAAAACGATCAATCTCGGCGAAAACACTACAGATCCGGAGTCGTACGGGGCGATCGCGGAACTGGCAACAGGAGCAAGACCCATCACCCCATGAACTGGTTCGACGTCACCATCTTCGGCTCGTCCTTCGTCACCCTCTTCGTGATCATGGACCCGCCCGGCATCATCCCGCTGTACCTGAGTTTCACCGGTGGCCGACCCCAGGCCGTGCGCAAGCGCATGGCCTGGCAGGCGGCCACCGTCGCGTTCTGCGTGATCTCCGTCTTCGGCCTGTTCGGCCAGAGGATCCTCGACTATCTGCACGTCTCGATCCCGGCGCTGAAGGTGTCGGGCGGTCTGCTGCTGCTCCTGGTGGCACTGTCCCTGCTGACCGGCAAGGCCGAGGAGCCGACCGAGAACAAGGAAGTCAACGTCGCGCTCGTCCCGCTCGGCACACCCCTCCTGGCCGGCCCCGGCGCGATCGTGGCCGCGATCGTCAGCGTGCAGAAGGCGGACACCGGCGGCCAGTACATCGGCGTGTGGACCGCGATCGTGGCGATCCACGTGGTGTTGTGGCTGACCATGCGTTTCTCGCTCGGCATCATCCGGATCATCAAGGAAAGCGGCGTCGTCCTGGTGACCCGACTATCCGGCCTCCTGCTGTCCGCGATCGCCGTACAACTGTGCGCGGACGGGGTCCGGGGCTTCATCGAAGCGAAGCCGTAAGGTGCGAGCGGATCATCAAGCGGTTGGGGAGAGGCGGAGGACATGAGCAAGTCGGTACGCGGCGTCGTCGCGCGCAGCAAGGGCGCACCGGTCACGATCGAGACCATCGTGGTGCCGGACCCGGGCCCGGGCGAGGCACGCGTGCGGGTCCAGGCGTGCGGTGTCTGCCACACGGACCTGCACTACCGCGAGGGCGGCATCGGTGACGAATACCCGTACCTGCTCGGCCACGAGGCCGCCGGTGTCGTGGAGTCGGTCGGCGACGGCGTCACCGAGGTGGCCGTCGGCGACTTCGTGATCCTGAACTGGCGTGCGGTGTGCGGAGATTGTCGCGCGTGTCGGCGCGGCCGGCCGCAGTACTGCTTCGCGACGCACAACGCGAAGCAGAAGATGACCCTGGAGGACGGCACCGAACTGAGCCCCGCGCTCGGCATCGGCGCGTTCGCCGAACTGACCCTGGTCGCCGCCGGACAGTGCACCAAGGTCGACCCCGAGGCGGACCCGGCCGCGGCCGGCCTGCTCGGCTGCGGCGTGATGGCCGGCCTCGGCGCGGCGGTCAACACCGGCAACGTCGGGCGCGGTGACACGGTCGCGGTGATCGGCTGCGGCGGCGTCGGCGACGCGGCCATCGCCGGTGCCCGGCTCGCCGGCGCGGCGAAGATCATCGCGGTGGACCTGGACGACCGGAAGCTGGAGTGGGCGCGCCGGGCCGGCGCCACCCACACGGTGAACTCGAAGGCGGGCGACCCGGTCGAGGCGATCCGCGAACTGACCGGTGGCTTCGGCGCCGACGTGGTGATCGACGCGGTCGGCCGACCGGAGACCTACAAGCAGGCGTTCTACGCCCGCGACCTGGCCGGCACCGTGGTCCTGGTGGGCGTGCCCACGCCGGAGACGACCATCGAACTGCCGCTGCTGGACGTGTTCGGCCGCGGTGGCGCGCTCAAGTCGTCCTGGTACGGCGACTGCCTGCCCTCGCGCGACTTCCCGATGCTGATCGACCTCTACCGCCAGGGTCGTTTCGACCTGGACGCGTTCGTCAGCGAGCGGATCACCCTGGAGGACGTCGAGGCCGCGTTCGAGAAGATGCACCACGGCGACGTGCTGCGTTCGGTGGTGATCCTGTGATGCGGATCGACCACGTGGTCACCTCGGGCGTCTTCTCGCTCGACGGCCAGGACTTCGACGTGGACAACAACGTGTGGATCGTCGGCGACGACCGCGAGGTGGTGATCGTGGACGCCGCGCACGACGCGGCGGCCATCGCGGCCGGGGTCGGCGACCGTACGGTGACCGGCATCGTGCTCACCCACGGCCACAACGACCACATCAACGCCGCCGCCGCGCTGGCCGAGCTCACCGGCGCGCCGATCCACCTGCACCCGCAGGACCGGATGTTGTGGGACGCGGTGTACCCGGACCGCGCGCCGGACGTCGCGTTGGCCGACGGCGAGGTGATCGAGGTCGCGGGCACCGGACTGCGGGTGGTGCACACGCCCGGCCACGCGCCGGGCGCGGTGTGCCTGTACGCGCCGGAGGCGGCCGTGCTCTTCTCCGGCGACACGCTGTTCAAGGGCGGCCCCGGCGCCACCGGGCGCTCGTTCTCGTCCTTCCCGGTGATCCTCGACTCGATCAAGGGGCGCCTGCTGGCGCTGCCCGGGGAAACCCGCGTGCTCACCGGACACGGTGACGAGACCACGATCGGCGCGGAGGCGAAGGACTACGACGCCTGGGTGGCCCGAGGGCACTGAGCCGGCCGATCCGAGTCCCGGCGGACATGACGAGGGCGCTTCCCCCAAACGGGGAAGCGCCCTCGATGCATTCGCAGATCAGCCGGCGTCCGTCACCTTGACGGGACGGATGTACAGGCGCTCGCCGAACGCTTCGGCGCGTTTCAGGGCGGCCTGCACGGTGTCGATGTCGACGGCGCAGTTGACCGGGTTGGACCCGGTCATTTCCTGGGCTCGGCTGAGGTTGGTGATTCGGTAACGCATACGCGTCTCCCTTCCCTCCGGTCCGAAGTCGTACGGGGCCGCAAAATGCCACGACCCCGTCTACAAGGATTGGGCGCCGGGATCCGTACGGATCAGCCTGACCCGGCATGGGTCACAACCGGCACCGTCCTGAACAACAGCAGTCACACCGATAGCATTCCCGTGACTGAAATGTTCCTTTCCTGACTTTCCTCTGCTTACACGTGACGCAAGACGCGACATCGCGCGCAAGGCAAGCGAGGACGCGACGGCGACCGGCATAGGACAATGCCGGTCGGAACACATCGACCCGGCGCCGAACGCGCAGCCGCCATGGGAGGACGAGAGACTTTGCACGATCCGGGAGAGGACGACGTCCGGACGGGCGCGACGGCCGCCTTCGGTGCCGTGGTGCACGAATCCGGCGAGGGCCTCGGCGCCGAGCAGGGCGGCCCGCTGGAGGACCACCCCGTCGCGGGCTTCGAAGACACACCCGGAGTGCTGCCCGACCTGACGGAGTCGTTCACCCGACCGGCCGTACTGGTCCAGTCCGTCTCACCGCCCCTGCACTTCGGCACCCACGCGCTGTTCGTCGATGTCGGCTACGTCTACGCGGCGATGGGCCTGCTGGTCGCCGGTTCGGCCGAGCGCCGGGCCTTCCGGGTGGACGCCGAACAGCTGATCACCGGCCTGATCGACGAGGCGCGCCGGGTCTTCCCCGAGGGTCGACTGCTGCGGGTGTACTGGTACGACGGCGCACGCGAGCGGGTGCACACCGTCGAGCAGCGCCAGATCGCCGAACTGCCCGACGTCAAGGTCCGGCTCGGCAACCTCAACGCGCACAACCAGCAGAAGGGCGTCGACTCGCTGATCCGCAGCGACCTCGAATCCCTGGCGCGCAACCACGCGATCGACGACGCGGTCGTGATCAGCGGCGACGAGGACCTGGTCTCGGCGGTCGAGGCGGCCCAGTCCTACGGCGTGCGGGTGCACCTGTGGGGCGTGGAGCCGGCCTACGGCACCAACCAGGCCGACCCGCTGGTCTGGGAGGCCGACGTCACCCGGATGTTGCACCGCGAATTCTGCGAGACCTGCGTGACGCCGGTGATGTTGCCGCCCTCGCACGCCGGCGCGATCACCCTCCAGCCCGGCGGCCCGCCCACCGCCGACCAGGCCTGGCGGATCGGCCAGGAGATCGCCAAGCGCTGGCTGGTGGTACGCGGCCGGGAGAACCTGGCCGACCTGATGCCGGGACCGATGTTGCCGCAGGCGATCGACCGGGGCCTGCTCGTCGACGCGGAGAGCGTGCTGCAATATTCGCTCCGCCCGCACGAGGACCTGCGCCGGGCTCTGCGCAACGGCTTCTGGGACCGCCTCAACCAGGAATTCGGCCTCCCGGGCACGGAACTGACGGAGGGCTGAAGGAGCTCCGACCAGGGCATGCGGCGCGGACCGGGTGTCACGGAGGGAAAGACAGACCCCCGGCGGGCCAGGTGATTCGCCGGCCGTGGGAGTGACGCGAGCCGGGTTGATCGTGCGGGTGCCGACCCGGGGGTGCCGCCCCAGCCCCCGTCAGGGAGGCGGCCAGGGTGGCGCCTGCGGGAAATTCGGAGCTTGTGGCGCCGTACCCGGAGGCGGTGTGCCAGTCATGGGGGAGGCGGCCAGGTGATGGGGCCTGTGGGATAGTCGGGCACCAGGTCGTCCGGATGGCCGACCCGTGTCGGTGTGCCGCCGCAACGCTGTACGACCGCGCTCGGGCCGTCCGGTCCGGGAAGGGCGCACAGGTAGATGCCGACCATGTCCTCGGTGTCGCGGCGGCGCACCGGTTGTCCCGGACGTGGCGCGGGCAACGCGTCGATCACCAACCTGCGTACCGGTACGACGAATTCGATGCCGCTTCGGGTTCGTACCCATGCCTGTCGACCGTCGACGGCGGTCAGTTCGCCTTCGCGCCCGGTGGGGCCACCAACGTCCTCGTGTACCAGTGCCCCGAGGTAGCGATATGCCAGGATCCGCCCGGCCATCCTGTCTGCATCGGTGGTCTCCTCCATGCGCACGGAGTCACCCGCCCTTGCTGTGTGGGGTCAACACCGTGCGGGCCGCGTCACCGGTGGCGGCATCCACCAAGTGCCGCACCGGGCAGGCGACTTCCAGCCCATGCCGGGTCCGCAACACGGCCAGGAGGCCCTCGACTTCGCGAAGTCGGCCGACGGTTCCCCGATACGGATCGCGAAACGACTTGCCGTAATGCCGCGCTCCCCATCGCGCGATCCGAACCAAATGCCGGTCCACCGCGCCGGTCGCGGCAGCCGGGCCTCCGGTATCGGTCGTGAACATGCCGGTTACCTCCGGTTGTTGTCAGTACGGCTTTGGCCACGACATCGGCGACTCGCTCTGCTCGCCGTTCCGCAGTCGTGGCAACAACCTTGAAGCGTCACTCAGTTCGAAGTCTTCGCGAGGCTTGATGTCCTCGCGTTCACCGTTGGGGTAGAGACGGTAGACGCTCATGTTCATCCGGCTCTCGCCCTCGCGCACACCCATGGATCTCTCCTGACGATGAGGTACTGATCTCACGTTCGGCCTGCCCCGCGCCCGTCGACGGCGTGACAATCAGTCAACCGAGTTTCACTCTCAGTCGGTACCGCGATGGGGATCGCACGCGGTTTAACGGGTTTAAGCCCAGAATCCGGGAGCCATGGCGAACGCACGTACACCGAACACGGCCCTTGTGGACGTGATCGCCCAATCGGGCTGGACATACGACCGGCTCGCTCGTGCAGTACGGGCGATTGCGGCCGAGAACGGCGAAGTTCTACACACCAACAAGTCGGCCATTGCGCATTGGACATCCGGTGTGCAGCCGGGCAACCGAACTCGGCGATACCTTGCGGAAGCGCTGTCCAGACGCATCGGTCGGACGGTCACCCTGATCGAGATCGGACTTGCGCAGGCCGAGGACTCACACCCGCTCATGGTCGATCCGATCACGGCCGCCGCAGATCTCGGCCGGGCCGGGATGCGGCGGGACCGTTTCCTCGGCGTGGCGGCGTTCACGGTCGCATCGATCGGCGCGGCGCTGTCCTACGACCACGATGCCGTGTCGCGCATGCTCCGGGCCCGCAGACCGGGCACCGCGATCGGCGCCGAGGAGGTCGCCACCATCCGGCGCGTCACCGCTGCACTCGGCGCCGCAGACGAACGTCACGGCGGAGGCCATGGCCTGACCACGGTGACGGCCTACCTCGCCGATACCGCCGCCCCGCTGTTGTCCGGACGGTTCCCCTCCGAGGTCGTGCGACGCGACGCCTTCGGAGCGGTGGCCGAACTCGCCTATCTCGCGGGCTGGAAATTTCACGACCTTGGAAGCGAGGGAGCCGCGCAACGCTACTACCTCACTGCCTATCAGCTCGCCCATGAGGCGGACCCGTTCGGATACAGTGCGTGGATGCTGCGCGTACTGGCGCATCAAGCGCTTCATCTCAAGCACGCCGATCACTGCATGGACCTGACGAACGAGGCACTGCGACGGGCATCGGGGCGCGTCGGCGGAGGCATGGAAGCAGTCTTGTACGTAACGCGCGCGCGTGCCTGTGCGGCCTCCGGCCGACCCGCCGAGGCCGCGCGGGCACTCCTTCTCGCGGCCGATGCCGTGGCCCGCACAGACGAGCCGACTCCGTCCTACGCCACGGCAACCGGTCCGGCTTCGGGCACTGTGGCCAGTCAAACTGCGAGGACCCTCAGGGACCTCGGTGATCACCGCAACACGGAACGGCACTACCGAGCCGCCCTGTCCGAGCGCGACCCAGCCGCTTTCCGCCGCATTCACGCCCTCACCTTCGTCGATCTCGGGGTATCGCTCGCCTCGCAGGTCCGCGCCGATGAGGCCGTCGCCACATGGGGCGAGGCGATGGACCACCTCGGTGGCGTCGCATCATCACGGCATCGCGAAGCGGTCGCGGCCATGCGGCGTACCCTCACGACCTATAAGCGGCGACGAGTTCCGGGCGCGGCCAACCTCGACGAACGTGCGCGGGGTCTGCTCGCCACGTGATCGGCTCGACGCCGACGCCACGAGGAAGGAGGCGCGCGTGCCCGACGAGTTCCGCCGAGAGCCGCATCTGATGGTCATGCTCGCCGTTTCGGTCATCGTGCACGATCGGACGAACAAGCGAGTCGTACTCCTGCGTCGGGGCAGCAAAAAGGCGTTCGCGCCCGGGATGTGGAGTCTGCCCAGCGGCAAGGGAGCGCCTGGGGAACCCATCACGCACACGGCAGTTCGCGAACTCCGTGAAGAGACGGGGCTGGAGGTCAAGCCGCAGGCGTTGCGCCTTGCCCATGTGACGCACAGCGCGGACAGCCCGGAAGCGCCGGAGGGGTTCGTCGTCCTGGTCTTCGCTGCGGAGGAATGGGACGGCGAACCGATCAACGCCGAGCCCGGCAAGCACTCGGCCGTGGCCTGGGTCAACACCGACGACCTTCCGACCGACTTCGTTCCGTCGACCCTGCACGCGTTGGAGCGGTACCTCGCGGGTGAGCGCCCCGAGGTGGCCATCGACGGATGGGGCGAGGCGTAGAGCCGACTCGGCTCGCACGCGGATGGTCGGACGGCGCGCGTGCGCGAGTCCGACCGTCCGATCGGGCGACCGCACGACGTGCTGTGCGCTCGCTCGCTCGGCCCACGGCGGATGGACGGCTCGGTTGGGTTCGCCGGGGGCCTTGCCGTGGGTCGGGCGTTTGCGGCCGGCGGTCGCGCCTCGGTGGGCAGCGGGTGGCTCAGTGCTAAACGGTCGGCGTGGATTGGTGGAGGTGGGCCCGGTCCCACGGTCGCCGGTGGCCGGGAGCCT
>NZ_JBHZAV010000206.1:0-16574 GCF_042754445.1 Embleya sp. NPDC059213 | reverse complement strand
GGGCTTTTTGTCCTCTAGCGCCGGGGTGTATGAGTGGCCTCTTTCGCCGGCCGGGCTGGTTCGCCTCAAACGCCGGCGGGGCTGGGTGGCCTCAAGCGCCGGCCGGGCTGATTCGCCTCAAACGCCGGCCGGGCTGTTTCGCCTCAAGCGCCGGCGGGGCTGAGTGGCCTCAAACGCCGGCCGGGCTGAGGGGGATCAGGTGCCGGCCGGGCTGAGGGGCCCGAGTGCCCGGCCGGGCTGAGGGGGGTGCCGGCCGGGCCGGGTTGGGTTTATGCGCCGGCTGGGGTGAGGGGCTTGGGGATGGGGTGGGGGGTGGATTCGGCTATGAGGAGGCCGTTTTGGGTGGGGTTGAGGGTGTGGCGCATGCGTAGGGCCAGGAGGGTGATCAGGAGGGAGCAGGCCATCAGGGCGGCCAGGTAGGGGCCGTAGAGGCCGGCGCCGACCATGACGCCGGCGAAGGCCGGGCCCGCGGCCATGGCGAGTTGCTTCACCAGGGACTGGGCCGCGTTGTACTGGCCGAGCAGGTGTGCGGGGGCCAGGTCCGCGACCATCGGGCCCAGGGTCGGTGCGAGCAACGACTCGCCCACGCCGAGGAGCGCGAACGTGGCGATGATGGTGACCGCCGCCGCGACCTTGTCGTCGTGTACCAGGCCGGAGATCGCCGTCACGATCCAGGCGAGCAGCCAGACCAGGCCGGTCGCCGCGATCACCGTGCTGCGCCGGCGGCGCTGGGTGATCCGCAGGACGGTGAGCTGACCCAGCACGATCACCGCGGTGTTGGCCGCGAGGGCGACACCCAGCATGCTCGGCGAGATCCGGCTGACCTCGGTCGCGAACGCGGCCAGGCCCGACTCGAACTGGCCGTAGCAGGTGAAGAAAATGACCGCGCTGACCACACACAGCCGGACCATCGCACGGTTCTTCAGCAGATGCCGAAAGCCCATGCCGCGCACCGTCCCGGCCGGCGCGGCCGGCAGCGCAGGCAGTCGGACCGTGCCGCACACCGCGCCGAGCACCAGGAACATCACGGTCTCGACGGCGAACAGCAGGGTGAAGCTGGCCGGCCGCGACGGGTCGACGATCATGCCGCCGATCAACCCGCCGATGCCCAGGCCCAGGTTGTTGAAGGTGAACTGGAGCGCGAACGCGCGAGCGCGGGTGAGCGACGTCGTACACCGCACGATCATCGTCGCCAGCGCGGGCTGGATCGCGGCCACACCGGCGCCGAGCAGCGCCGCGCCCAGCATGACCAGCGCCTCGCCGCGGGCCAAGCCCAGGGTCAGCGCGCCGAGTGCGGCCACCACCGAACCGATCGCGACCACCGGGCGAGGGCCGCGCCGGTCGATCGCCGGACCGATCATCGGGAGGGCACACAGCGCGGCGATCGCGAGCACGCTGAACATCAGGCCGGCCTGACCGGCCGACAGGTGTCGCACCCGCGTCACGTACACGAACAGGAAGGGCACCGTGAATCCGCTGCCGAACGCACTGAGCGCGTTCCCGAGTTGGATCCGACGCAGAGCGCCTTGGGTCGCCATCACACACCTCCCGACTACCGGTCGCGCGGGCCGGCTGCTCCGGCTCGCGGGGGATCGGTCGACAGGCCCGGCTCGGGCATCCGAGGGCGCGCGAAAGCGGCCGCCCCGCCCCGGGGCGGCCTCGGGGCATGCCCGAGTCCGGCGAGGGGGTCGCCTGTATCCGCGTCGAGGCGGGCGGGCCGGGGGCGGCCGGGCGCATGCCCGGGCCCACGCCGGCGTCGCTGCCGTGCCTGATCCGATGAGTCCGAGTCCTCAAGCCTGAAGACTTCAGAGCTAAACTATACGGATCTATAGCGTTGCCGTCCAATGCTTATCCGGCGTCGGCGCGCAAGGCGACGATCGAGCGGGTCGGAGATGGGATACTGCCCGGCATGACAGAGGGGGCCGAGCCGCCAACGGCGGACGAAGGCGACATCGAGGAATACCTCGCCGTCTTCCAGCGCGAATTCCCCGAGGTGGATCCGCAGGTCGAGACGATCGTCGCGGCGCTGTCCAAACTCAACCGCCGGATGAGCGTCGCGTACAGCCGCCAACTCACCGCTCTGGGCATCACCAACGCCGAGTGGGAGGTGCTCAAGGCCCTGGTGCTGGTCGGGCGCCCCTACCGGCTCAGCCCCGGTGACCTGGCCCGCCGACTGGGCCTGACGCCCGCCGCGATGACGCACCGGCTGGACCGCATGGTCGCCGAGGACCTGGTCACCCGGACCCGGGACGAGCAGAACCGGGTGCGGGTGATCGTCGAGTTGACCGGCACCGGTCGCGATGTCTGGCTGCGGGTGGTCCGCGAGGCCGCGGTCTTCGAGGCCGCCCTGCTCCAGGACCTGGGTCCGGCCGAGCGGCACGCGCTCGCGGCCGGTCTGCGCGGCATGCTGGCACGGGTCGAGGAATCCCAGCCGGACGCGGGCGGGCGCCTGGACACGGAGTGATCCGGCGGGCCCGAGCGCTGCCACGTTCGGGTGCACGCCACGGCGGGACACCTGAAGAAAAGAGACCGGATACATGCGACTGCGCATTCCGAGGCAACGGACCGACATCGAGCGGCTGGACCGCCCGCTGCCCGCGGGCCTGTCCAGGCCGGCTCCGCGCGTCCTGCGCGCGCCGCGACCGAGGTCCCCGCGCCCGGCCGAGGATCCGCTGCTCGAGTACCGCATGGTGGTCACCCGCACGCTGATCCGTCACCGACCGGTCGCCTCCGGCGGGTGCGACTGCGGCGTGCCCGCACCGTGCCCCGTGCGGGCACACGCGGCCCGCCTGCTGGAATGGGTCTGACCGCTCCGGCCGGGCCCGGGACGTGTCCTCGATCCCCCGCCGGGATCGAAGACACGCCCTAGGGTGTAGCCCATGCACCACGCCTGGTCCATCTGCCCGCCGCCCCGCCACTGAGCGGGGCGTCCCCGGGTCCGATCCGGTAGTCCCGGGTCGCGGCCCCTGCTCGGCCTGGCCCGAACCGGTGCCGCCCCGCTCCGACGTTGCCCTGTAGGCGTCGAAGTCGGAGCATTCCCATGTCTGTTCGTACCTTCCTGCACGCTGCCCGGAATACCCGATCCGGGCTCGATCTGTTCGTCCTCGCCGGAGTCCTGTGGGGGACCGGCGGCATCGCCGGTTCGTTGTTGGCCACCCGAGCCGGGCTGCATCCGGTGGCCGTCGCGGCCTATCGGCTGCTTCTCGGCGGTGTGTTCATCACCGCCTACGCACTCGCCTCGGGGCGGCTTCGGGTACGTCGCCCGAGCCGGGCCGAACTCGGCCGGATCGCGGGCCTCGGCGCGCTGTTCACGGTGTTCCAGGCCGCCTACTTCGCGGCCGTGTTCGCCACGTCGGTGAGCCTGGCCACGCTCACCACCATGGTCGCGGTGCACATCATGGTCACCATCGGCTCCGCCGTGCTGGAGCGCCGCCGACCCGGACGGATCGCGATCGCGAGCCTGACCGCGGCCGCCCTGGGCCTGGCCCTGCTGCTCGGCTCACCCGTCGGCGGCGACCGCGGCGCACTCGTCGGCATCGGATTCGCGCTGGTGGCCGCCGGCGGGTTCGCGGTGTTGACGCTGGACACCCGGCCGGACCTGCCCGGGCTCGACCGGGTCACCGCCACCGGGCTCGGATTCCTGTTCGGCGGCGGCCTGTTGCTGCCGGCGGGGCTGGTGGTCGGGATGGCCGTGCCGATGCGCGCCGACACCCTGGGCGCGGTGCTCTTCCTCGGCGTGGTGCCCACCGCGGGGGCGTACGTCGCCTACTTCACCGCGCTCGGCCGGACGCACGTGGGCGGCGGCATCGTCGCGGTGCTGCTCGAACCGCTGACCGCGACCGTGCTCGCCGCCTTCCTCCAGGGCGAACGAATGGGCCCGGAGCGGCTGTTCGGCGGCGCCCTGGTGCTCGCCGCGATCGCCGTGCAACACCGCGCGGTCGGCCCGACCACGCGCGGCTGAATCCTGCGGCCCCGTCGACCCTTCGGGCGGAAACCGTCCCGAATCACCCGTCCCGTCCCCGATTCTCGGCTAACGTGCGGCGACATGCGGCACACGGCCGGGAGACGAAGGAGTTGCGCATGAGCGTGTCCGAGGGGATCTCCGACGGGGCCGCGTACGCGCCGTTCGACCCGACCGCGTTGCCCGCCACCGGGGGTTACTACAAGAAGCTCCCACCCACGCCGTGCACCTACGACACGGTCCCCTTACCGACCGAGGCGGTCGACGGCCACCCGATCGTCTGCAAGAACCGTGCCTGCAAGTACTACCGCAAATCCGACAAGGTCGAATACAAGTCCGGCCCCCGCGCCTACCGCTGCGAAGAATGCATGACCTGGACGGACTGACCCCACCCGGCCCACCCCCAAGCAACCCGACGCCGCCCCGCCTCGACCCCACCCGGCACCCGAGGCCACCGACGAACGCAGCCCCGCCTTCGGCCCGTCCGGCACCCGAGGCCACCTCACGCCACCAAACGCCGGCCCGTCCGGCACCCGAGGCCACCGTAAGCAACCGAACGCCTACCCGCCTTCGGTCCGCCCGGCATCCGAGACCTCCGCAAGCACCTTCAGCCCGGCCGGCGTTCGAGGCCACCCCACGGAACCGAACGCCCCCGCAAGCCAAACCCCCACAGGGCCATGCGGCCACGAACATGGTGGGTCGGGCCGATCGCCGGGTCACCGTACGGCCACGCGGCGACCAGGCCCGGCCACGATCAAGGGGCGCCCTCGGCAGAGACACGCATGCGCATCATTCCCCGTCCGGGAGCCGCTGATTCCGTTTCGGGGCAACTGAATTCGCCGATTCCGCGCCGGCCGCCCGCGCCGCGGCCTTCGCGCTCGCCCGGCGCAACCACCACCAGAACACCCAACCCACCGCGACCAGCACGAGCAGCACCACGACGCCGAACGACCACCAGAACGCGGTGGGGGAGGGCAACTGCCCCGGCGGGGTGTCCGGCCACGCGTGCGGCAGATCGTCGGGATCGCCCAGCAGCGAGCGCATCGCCAGCGCCGAGTTCTTGTAACCGACCTCGTCCGGCCAGTCCTTGCCGCTCGCCAGCGCGGCCAGCCCCGTGGACAGCCAGATCACCGCGGTGCCGGCGACCAACAGCAGCAGGCCCGCGATCAGCAGGCCGTCCGGGACGCCCTGCGCGGGCGCCCGACCCGGCGTCGGCTCACGCGGGTGCGGCGGGTGTCCGTAGGACCCCATCTAGGCCGCCGGATCGTCGGCCAACGCCGCCTCGGCACGCACTCGTTCCTCCACCGCGTCCTCGGTCATCGCGCGGTCGGTGTAGACCATCGGCCGTTCGGTGTCGGTGATCAGATGCTTGACCACCTGCACGTTGCCGTTGACGTCCCAGACCGCGATGCCCGGGGTCAGGGTCGGGATGATCTCCACCGCCCACCTGGGCAGACCGAGCACCTTCCCGGTCGCGCGCGCCTCGTCCGCCTTCTGCATGTACACGGTTCTGGTCGAGGCCATCTTCAGGATCGCGGACGCCTCCTTGGCCGCCGCACCGTCCACCACGTCGGAGAGGTGGTGCACCACCGCGACGAAGGACAGACCCAGTCGCCGGCCGAACTTGAGCAGGCGCTGGAACAACTGGGCCACGAACGGGCTGTTGATGATGTGCCACGCCTCTTCGACCAGGAAGATGCGCTTGACCCGGTCCGGCCGGATCCAGGTGTGCTCCAGCCACACGCCGACGATCGCCATCAGGATCGGCATCGCGATCGAGTTCCGGTCGATGTGCGACAGGTCGAAGATGATCAGCGGCGAGTCCAGGTCGATGCCGTCCGTGGTCGGCCCCTCGAACATGCCCTTGAGGTCGCCGTCGGTGAGGCGGTCCAGGACCAGCGCGACGTCCAGGCCCCAGACCCGCACGTCCTTGACGTCCAGGCTGAGCAGTTCGCACGACTCCGGGGTCGGATTGCGCAGTGCCTCGACGATGTCCGGAAGGATCGGCTGCCGCCCGTGCACGGTGCGCATCACGTGCGTGTGCGCGGCCTTGAGCGCGTATCCGGCCCGCTCCTGCAACGTGTGGCCCATCGCCACCTCGATGATGGTGCGCAGCAGCGCCAGTTGCCCGGTGACCGCGATCGCCGGGTCGAGCGGGTTGAGCCGCACCGCCTCCCCGGAGAAGTCGTTGGGGTCCAGCCGGACCGGCTTGACCCCCAGCGCCTCGGCGATCAGGTTCCACTCGCCGACGCCGTCCTCGCCCTGTGCGTCCAGGACCACCACCTGGCGGTCGCGAAAGCGCAATTGGCGCAGTACGTACGTCTTCTCCAGCGCCGACTTGCCGTTCCCGGACTCGCCCAGGACCAGCCAGTGCGGCGCGGGCAGTTGCTGACCGTAGAGTTGGAACGGGTCGTAGATGTAGCCCTTGCCGGAGTAGACCTCGCGGCCGATGATCACGCCCGAGTCGCCCAGCCCGGGTGCGGCCGTGGGCAGGTAGACCGCCTGGGCCTGGCCGGTGGACGTGCGCACCGGCAACCGCTGGGTCTCGCCCCGGCCGAAGATGATGCCGGAGAATCCTTGGGTCAACGCGGACATCACACCCGACACGTGATCACCCCATCAGTCCCGTCCGCGGCGACACCGCCGACGCTCACTTTCGAATCCCCGTCGCGAACGGCAGCGTGTTGACGAACGCGCGGTGCTGCTCGCGGTCGCACCACTCCAGTTTGAGGAAACACTTGCCCGCCGACGCGCGGATGGTGCGCTTGTCCCGGGAGAGTTGGTCGGGATTGCGCGAGGACACCGTGATGTAGCCGACGATGTTCACCCCGGCCGCGCCGCCCGCCAAGTCCTCGCCGCGCTGGTCGACCCGGCCGGTGTGGGCCATGTCGCGCGGGTCGACCACCCGGTTCATCTTGGCCGCGCGGGCCGCGTCCGCGTCGTCGTTGGTCTTCTCGGTGAGCATGCGCTCGATCGCGATATCGGTGGGCTCCAGGTCCATGGTGACCGCGACGGTGCGGATCACGTCCGGGGTGTGCACCAGGAGCGGGGCCAGGAAGTTGACGCCGACCGGGGTCAGCGGCCACTCCTTGATCCACGCGGTGGCGTGGCACCACGGTTCGGCCGAGTCCGACTCGCGGGTCTTGGCCTCCAGGTAGTTCGGGTGCGTCGCGTCCAACTCGGCGGGCCACGCGTAACGCGCCTGCATGCCCTCGAACGCGTCGATCTGGTGCTCGGGGTCGTACATCGAGTGGATCAGCGAGGCCAGCCGCGCCTCGTTCAGCGGCTGCCGGACCCGGATGTCCGCCTCGGTCAACCGGGCACACACATCGGTGAGTTCACGCGCCATCACCACGCCGATGCCCTTGTCGCCCTTGCCCATCACATTGGCCTCGGCGGCCAGTTCGCGGGTGTAGTGCATGCACGCGATCAGGTAGGCGCGGTGCTGCTCGGACGACGTGGACACCATCGACTGGAGCTGCTCGTACGAGTCCTGCACCCACATCGGCGCCTGGTGGTCGCCGCGTCGGGCCACGTCCTTGGCGTGCGCGTCCGGGTCGGCCGGCAGCGTGCGGGCCAGCACCTGGAGCCGGGTGACGAAGCCGTCGCCGTTGGCCACGTGCTTGAGCAGCGTGCCGAACCGCTCGACCAGCGCCTCCTGGTCCTCCGAGTCGCGCAGCCCCACGCCGGGGCCCTCGATCTCGATCGCGGCGGTGACCGTACGCCGTTCCAGGTGCATCAGCACGGTCAGATCGTCCGGACCGAACGGCACGCTCGCCCAGGCCACCCGACCGACCCCGGGCGGTGCGCCGACCGCGACGCCCTGCCCGGTCAGCTTGGTGCCCGCCTCGGTGACGGCCGACCGATACGTGGCGCCGCGCTTGAGGGTGCGCTTGTAGGTGCGGTTGATCTCCCACCAGCGGTAGAACGTGCGCTTCTTGTACGGCATGTACACGGCGGCGAACGCGAGCACCGGGAAGCCGACCAGACCGGCGATGCGCAGTGGCAGGATCGGTACCAACAGGCCCCAGAGCAGCGCGAGTCCACCGGCGGCGATGATCAGGAAGATCTCGCCGGGCTCGCGGTTCTTGCCGATCACCGCCGAGGGTTTGGCCTTGCCGATCAAGAAGGTGCGGCGTCGGGCGACCGGTTGCGTAGTCATTACTCTTTACCGTTCCTCGCGTGAGGCGTTGCCGCGGGATTGGCCGGAGGCGGTGGTGCCGGTGTCGGGGCGCCGCCCGATCCTCCGCCCCTGGTGCCATGGGCCGCAATGCCCGACGATACGGCGTTCGCGGTCACCGGGGCAGATCCGGAACCGGTCGATCCCCGTGAGGCGTGTGCCTGGATGCCCTGCTTCATGTACGTGGCCGGACCGTTGACCATCGAGGCGGGACCGGCCGACTGCATCGCCTTGCGACTGCTGTGCAGCGCGGCCATGTCGTCGCCGATGCTGGGCACGAATCGGTAGATGAGCACGCTGGCGAAGATGGACAGGAACAGGATCGCCAGGCCGGAGAGCACCGAGGAGAACGCGTCGTCCTTGCCGCCGGAGGTGACCGCCGTGGCCAGCCCGAGCACGATCACGACCACGGGCTTGGCGAGCAGCACCGCGATCATGATCCCGGCCCAGCGGCGCACGTGGTGCCACATCGCCTTGTCCACCAGCCCCGAGTACACCGCGGTGCCCAGGATCGCGCCGACGTACAACATCGCCGCGCGGACCAGGAGTTCGACCCACAGGACGGCCGCGGCGGCCATCGAGAGCAGCGACACGAAGATCAGCATCACCGGCCCGCCGCCGAGATCGCTCGCGGGATCGAGCGCCTTGGAGAAGCCGCCGAGGAACTTGTTGGTGTCCTGTTGGGTGCCGGTCGCGATGGCCGCGGTGATCGCGTCGGTCATCGAGACTGCCAAGTAGAGGATCAACGGGGTGAACGCGGACGCGATCACCGCGAGCCACAGATAGCCGATCGCCTCGCTGATCGCGGTGCCGATCGGGACCCCGCGCACGGCGCGCTTGGCGACGGCCAGGATCCACAGGATCAGGGTCAGGAAGGTGGACGCGGCGAACACCACGGCGTACTGGCGCAGGAATCCGGGGTTGGTGAAGTCCACCTGGGTGGTGTCGTTGACCGCGCCGGCCAGCTTGTCGATGATCCAGGTCGCGGCGTCGGCGCAGCCCTTGGCGATCGAACCGAGCGGGTCGGTGACCGTGCCCAGCGTGCCGCCGCCCGGGGCGCCGGGACCGCCGTTGTTGCAGATGTCCTTGGCCGGGCCGGTGAGCAGTTCGCACTCCGGCTTGTTGGCGGGTGCGGTCGCGCCGGGCGTCGCCCCGGGTGTGGCGCCCGGTGTGGCGCCGGGTGTGGGCTCGGCCCAGGCGCGCGTGGCGCCGAGCACGACGACGGCCGCGGTTGCGGTCAGCGTCCCGCCCAGGGTCGGGAATCGGTTGCGAAGGCTGCGGCGTCCCCGGTCAGCGTGCATGGCGCAATTCCCCGAACTCCCCGTCGGCCTTGGCGATGTCGTTGGCGCTGGACGGATCCTGCAATCCGGAGACCGGAGTCGGGCCCTCCTTCTGGCTGAACTCGACCAGCTTCCAGTCGCCGGACACCCACGACATCTTCATCGTGGTGGTGTTCCACGCCTCGGCCACCGGCTTGGTGGAGTCGGGCCCGGCGAGGCCCACCACGCCCACGCTCCAGACCTCCACCGTCGCCGAAGCAGGGGTGAAGACAACGGACTTGGTGCCCATCGGCACGGCCCGACAAACGAAGGTCAGGCCCTTGGGCGGGTTTCCGTCGGGCTGAAGGCCGAATGTCGCGGTCTGCGCGCGGAACACCTGGTCGACGCGCGCGAGCAGACCGTCGCGGATCGCCGGGTCGGTGATCGCGGCGATGATCGCGGCCCGGGGCTGGGCCCGGAACATCCGGTCCGAGCCGTACGCGACGACGAAGTTGGCCGCCGCCGACTGGGCGCCCTCCGGGGTCTGCGGGTAACCGACCGGCACGCCGGACTCGGTGCGGTCGGGCAACTGCGCGGCGGACAGCGGCGGTCCGCCGGGGTTCGACGAGTCGGCCGGGGAGGTCTGCCCGGTGTCCTTGGCGGTCGAGCCGCCGTCCTGGTCGGAGCGGTTCGCGGCGAACAGCAGGGACACGATGACCACGGCGATCACCACGACGACGCCGATCCCGGACAGTATGGGGTTGCGCCTGGGCTGCGGACTCTCCGGTGAGGAGGTGGGTCTGGGCAGCCGGGTACGCGTGGCGGGTTCCTCGTCGTTCATGGCCTGTCCCCCCTCACCGCGGCAGGCCGGAAGATACGGACGACCTGCGCGCACAACACAGTCCCCGGGGGCGGAGTACCGCCGGGTTCGGTTGCAGCCGGAACGATCTTCCCAGACGGGAACTCATTCCGGTGGCGCCGTACCGATGTGTGAACACAGGCTCGATTGTCCGGTAAAGGGACCCGAATTGCTGCTTTGCCTCGAATGCGGAATGGGGCATTCCGTTTTCGGGGCGCACGGCGCACCGAAGTGCGCCGCGCCCGGGACAAAACACCACGGGATTCGCCACCTTGAGGACGGCAGGGTGCGAATCGGTCTAGATCGCCATTCCGTACACAATCGTGAACAGCGTCCCGAGCGATCCGATGATGAAGACGCCGGTCAGACCGGCGATGATGAGGCCCTTGCCCTGCTCCGCGCTGAACGTGTCGCGCATCGCGGTGGCTCCTATGCGTTGCTTCGCAGCGCCCCAGATCGCAATGGCCAGGCATAGCAGCAGGGCCACGGCCATGATCACCTCGACCATGATCCGGGCTTCGCCGCCCAGCCTTGCGAACGGGCCCCAGTTCGGAGCTATGCCGCCGATGATCGTATTGATGTCGCCGTTGCCGCCGTTGCCTTCGCCAAGAAACACGTTGTTCACCGCCCCCGAGGTCGGGCTTTTGGTTGCCTCCGGTCGCATTCGACCGGAGGAGTGGGTCGTTCGTTTATTGTGCTGTGGGGAAGCCGATCGGGCTACCACCTCGGCAAGTGTGTCTGCTCACTGTGTGTATCACGGGTGATTGCGCTGAGCAATCTCGGCGCGCACAATGTGCTCGGAGTGTCCGTCGCGGCCCGTCCCGGCCGCGGAGAATCGGGGGTGCCTGCGATGCGCAAAGCCTGGGTGGCCGGTGGCATCGCATTCGCGGTCCCCTTCGGTCTCGTCGGTCTTCTCACTGTAGGCGTCGGTGCGATGCAATCCGCGTCCGGCAGCCAGACCGGGGCCGGCGGCTCGATGACGCTCGCGCCCGGCACGGTGCCCGCCGCGTACGCGGCGGCGATCGACAAGTGGGGCCGGCTGTGCCCGGAGATCTCGCCGCCGCTGCTGGCCGCGCAGCTCTACCAGGAGAGCGGCTTCGACCCGAACGCGGTGAGCAACGTGGGGGCCCAGGGCATCGCCCAGTTTATGCCCACCACGTGGCCGGAATGGGCTACCGACGGCAACGGGGACGGCAAGTCCAGTCCGTGGGATCCCGCCGACGCGATCCCGGCCGCCGCGCGCTACGACTGCTCGTTGGCCAAATATGTCGCCTCGGTGCCCGGGGACCGGACCAACAACATGCTCGCCGCGTACAACGCGGGGGCGTACCGGGTGATGCAGTACAAGGGCATCCCGCCGTACACCCAGACCCAGGACTACGTGAAGTCCATCCGCTCGCTGGAGCAGAGCTTCGGCGTGGTGCAGACCCCGCTGCAGCCGATGGCGCTCGCGGCCGGTGCGGTCAACTGGGCGCAGACCAAGCTCGGTACGCCCTACCTGTGGGGCGGCGAGGGCACCGCGGCCGACGGCGGCCGGTTCGACTGCTCGGGGCTGACCCAGGCCGCCTACGACACCGTGGGCATCAAGCTGCCCCGGGTGGCCAACGACCAGTGGAACGCCGGCCGGCATCCCTCCCGCGACCAACTGCTCCCGGGCGACCTGGTGTTCTTCGCCACCGACCTGGGCGACCCGCGCAGCATCCACCACGTCGGGATGTACGTCGGCAACGGCCAGATGATCCACGCGCCCTACACCGGCACGGTGATCAAGTTCGGCCCGATCGACAAGCCGGACTACATCGGCGCCACCCGGGTCACTCCCGAGGGCGCCAAGTCGCTGCCGGACCGCCGCCCCGGTTCGACGAACAACGACTCGGGCGCGGGCAGTCCGGCCGCCGACCCCGGTGGGTCCGGTGGGTCCGGGGCCGCAGGCGGGAAGGTGCCGGCCCGCCTGCCCGCCGCGGCCGAGCCGCGCACCGCGGGGTCGGGCGGCGCACGGGCGCGCTGAGCGCGGGGGCGATCCGGCGCACGGGTCGCGCGGCCACGCCGGCCGTGCGCGGTGCGTCGGATGTGCCGGGTGCGGGTCGCGGTCGCCGACCGGCGATGATGAGGCGGTCCGCCCGCGACGGCACAGCAGAAAGGCCCCGGCCGAGATGGCGATGATCCCCGGCACCGGCAGGTTCACCGCGGTGGTCGGCGTGCTGGCGCTCGGCTTCGCGCTCGCGGTGGTGAAGGTGACCGGGCCCTACGGGTCGCCCCCGTATCACGCGCCGACCTCGCCGATCGGGATCGAGACCCTGGCGCCGCGGTCCGGCCCGACCGGCGCGGTGATGCAGGTGGTCGCGCATCAGGACGACGACCTCTACTTCATGAACCCCGACGTCGATCGGGCGGTGCGCGCCGGCACGGACAGCGTGACGGTCTTTCTCACCGCCGGCGAGGCGGACGGACGCAATGGGCCGGGTGGACGCCCGGATCCGTCGGCGTACGCGGCCGCGCGCAACAACGGCTCGCGCGCCGCGTACGCGTTCATGGCGCTGGGGGATCGTGCGGCGCGCTGGGAGCGGCACAGCGTGCGGCTGCGCGACGGCGCGCACGCCGAACTCGACCACCTGGTGGACGCCCCGAACATCAAGCTGGTGTTCCTCAACACCCGCAAGGAGGAGGGCATCGGCGCGCACGGGCGGCTGCGCACGTTGTGGAACGGCACGGAACGCGAACTCGACACGCTGGCCGCCCGGGACGAACCGGCCGGCGGGCCGTACGCGTACACCCGGGACGGTCTGATCGACTCGCTCGCGGATCTGATGCGGGCCCAGACGCCGACCGTGGTGCGCACGCTCGACCCGGACCCCGATCGACAACGGCACGACCGGGCACACCCGGCGCACGCGGACAACGGCGGCGTCTCGGACCACCAGGACCACACCGCCGCCGCGCGGTTCACCTGGGAGGCGCTGCGCCGGTACAACGACACGCGGCCGGCCGCGAACGCGGCGGCGATCGCCTACCGGGGCTACTACAACGAGCGCTGGCCGCACAATCTCGCGCCCGAGGCCCGCGAGCGCAAGGACGGGATCACCCGGGTGTACGGCTGGACCGACCGGGTGCGGTACTGCCCGGGACGGGTGGACTGCGGCGATCTCAAGGTGCGCGACACCGCCGCGCGCAGCAACTGGCCGCAGAGCACCACGTATCGCTTCCCGGACGCCGGTCCCCGGCCGGTGCTCGGCGCGGACGGCCGGCTGACCGCGTGGGCGGTGCTCGGCGGCCGGGTCACCCGCTGGACCCAGGACGGCGTCGGCGCCGCGACCTGGTCCCCGGCGCGGTCGATGCCCGGTCCCGGCGACGGCGAACTCGCCCCGGGGCCGGCCGCGGTACGCACGGCGGACGGTCGGATCGCGGTGTTCGCGCTGCGGATCGGCGGCGCCCGGCGTGCCGATCGGGACCGGTTCGAGATCGTCACCGCGACCGAGGCGACGCCCGGCGGCACATTGGGCCCATGGCGGGCCCTGGGCAGCCCCGACGACGGCGAACGCGGCTCGGGCGCACCGGTGGTCCAGGCCGACGGCACGGGTGGGCTGCACGTGTTCGTGCGCAATCGGGACAAGGGGATCAGCACCCGTTTCCGGCCGGCCGGCAGCGAGGCGTGGTCCCCCTGGCGGGACCTGGGCGGCGGCGAGATCGTCGAGGGGTTGAGTGCGGTGACCCGCCCGGACGGTGGGGTGAGCGTCTTCGGCACGGCCCGCGAGGGCATCCGCCACTGGGACGTGATCGGCGACCGGTCGGGCCCGCCCGGCACGATCGCGGCCGAGCGGCCGGTGGGCCCGCCCGCGGCGTCGGTGGGCGCCGACGGTCGGATCGGCGTCGCCTACCGGCGGGCCGGCACCGCGGAGATCGCGAGTGTGCTCGAAGTCGGGCCCGGCACCTGGTCGCCGGGTGCCTCGCGCGGCGCGGGCGCGGGCTACGAGGCGCTGTACCCGCTGCCCCGGCCGGACGGCACCACGGACCTGGGCACCCGGGACGACCGCGGCCGCCCGGTCCTGGTCGGGCCGGCCGGCGCGGCGCTCGTGCTCGACGAGCCGGCGGTCGCGGTCGGTCCCACCCTCGCGTCGGACGGCGCCGGAGCGCCGGTCGCCCTGTGGCTCGGGCCGGACGGCACGTTGCGCACCGCCCGGCCGTCCTGACCGCGCCCCCCGGCACCCGGCCGGGCCGACCGGGACGCCGCCCGCCCCGACACGCGAACGGCGGGCGCTCCCCGAGGGGAACGCCCGCCGTTCGGCGCGGGAGAGCGGTGGATCAGACGTTGACGCCGTGGCTGCGAAGCCACGTCATCGGGTTGACCGCGGAGCCGTAGTTCGGCGTGGTGCGGACCTCGAAGTGCAGGTGCGGGCCGGTCACGTTGCCGGTCGCGCCGGAGAGCGCGATCTTCTGGCCGGTCTGCACCTTCATCCCGGCCTTGACCGAGATCGAGGAAAGGTGCGCGTACTGGGTGTACTTGCCGTCCGCGTGCCGGATGACGACCTCGTTGCCGTACGCGCCGCCCCAACCGGCCGACACGACGGTGCCCGAGGTGACCGCGCGCACCGTGGTGCCGGTCGAGACCGCGAAGTCCTGGCCGGTGTGGCTGCCGCTGGACCAACGCGAGCCACCGGTGCCGAAGCTCGCGGTGAGCGTGGCGCCGGAGACCGGGGAGACGTACGAGCCGGAAGCCTTCTCGGTGCTCGCCGAGGCGGGCTTGGAGTCGGTCTTGGCGGCCTCGGTCTTGACCGAGGTCTTCGGCGTGGCCGGCTTGGCGGTCTCCGTCTTCGGCGTCTCCGCCTTCGGGGCCTCGGTCTTCGGGGTCT
The DNA here is from genome assembly GCF_042754445.1 of Embleya sp. NPDC059213. NCBI lineage: Bacteria > Bacillati > Actinomycetota > Actinomycetes > Kitasatosporales > Streptomycetaceae > Embleya > Embleya sp. NPDC059213. Next base: position 1,468 of record NZ_JBHZAV010000206.1, on the reverse strand, counting down.
CCGGCTTCTGCACCTCGATCTTCGGCGCGGCCTTGCCGTCGACCGCGAGCTTTTGGCCCGGGAAGATCAGGTCGGGGTTGTCGCCCACGACGCTCTTGTTGGCCTCGTACAACTTCGGCCAACCGCCGGGCACATGCGCGGCGCCGGCGATCTTGGAGAGCGTGTCGCCGGCGACCACGACGTAGGACGACGTGGCGGCGGAGTCCGCCTTGGCGACCGGTTCGGTCTTGGGCGTCTCGGTCTTCGGCGTCTCGGTCTTGGGCGCCTCGGTCTTGACCTCGATCTTGGGCGCGGCGACCGTCTTCTTCGGCGTCTCGGCCTTGGGAGTCTCGGTCTTGGGCGTCGACTTCGGCGCGGTCTTGCCGGCCGAGGAGCCGGTGTCCACGTCGGGGGTCGCGCCGCCTCGGGTCAGGCCCGCCTTGACCGAGCACACCGGCCAGGCACCGGGGCCCTGGCTCTTGAGCACCTTCTCGGCGATCGCGATCTGCTGGCCCTTGGTCGCCTGGTCGGCCCGCGCGGCGTACTGCGTGCCGCCGAACTCGTTCCAGGTGCTCTGGGTGAACTGCAGGCCGCCGTAGAAGCCGTTGCCGGTGTTGATCTGCCAGTTGCCCGTGCTCTCGCACTGGGCGACCTTGTCCCAGGTGCTCACGGAGGCGGCCTGGGCCGTGCCCGCGCCGATGATCGGCATGGCGACGCCGACTCCGGCGACACCCGCCGCGGCGATCAGACGCGTGGTCCTACTGGTGCTGCGACGGCGATGACGCCCGGTTCCGGACAGCATGGCTGGATCCTCTCCCACGCCTACGAGGTGAGCTGTCGGATTCGGGCCGGAGATCGATAGCCCGGCCACATCCCGAAGGACGTGGCTTCACCCCAAGCCGTTCGCGGCGTCCGATCGTTTCGATCGGGGCCGTTCGCGGCGGTTCACCTGTGGTTCCCCCGCTCCTGTCGTGTGGTGCTCGTCAGCCTCCCGAACGGCCGGCGACAGGATTCGGCGTACCGGCGATCGGGGTCCGTGTGGGATACGGACGGATCGAACGCTAAGCAGGCCCGGACGTAGATCACAAGTCCGTGTCGGATAGACGTCGAATATCCGATTTGCGGTTGAGCGCAATGTAGATGATCCCTTACGGAAAGGACCGTAGTTGGCGTTCCGTGCCGGATCCGATGGAAATGCGTGACAGTGGCCCCGGGTCGCCGTCCATACCGAACGCCCGGAATCGATCACCTACGCCCCGCTCGTCACATCGGCATCGCGGGTAGCGTCGCGCGAACGCGCCTTTGCCCACCGCTGCGAACGCCCGCACCCGCGGCGGGCGTGATTCGCCCCACAGGTCAAATGCCGCATATCCGATTCGTCCCGGGCCACTTCCCGCCCACCGCACGGTCCCGGGCGATCCTCACCGGCGACCGAGGTGCGTGGCGGCGGGGGGCGTCGGGCCCCCCCCCGCGCCCCCCCCCCCCGCGG
>NZ_JBHZAV010000205.1:0-16602 GCF_042754445.1 Embleya sp. NPDC059213 | reverse complement strand
GACCGGCGGTGAGGGTGCGCGCGGCGCTCGGGACGCCGCTCGGGCCGACCACGCCGGCGCTCGCCCGGTGCGCCCGGCCCGACCGCGCCCGGGGGCGGCCCGGCCCGGTCGCACCCACGACGCGCATCCGGCCGGCCGGCCTCGGCCCGCCGTGCGGATGGGCGACCCGCGCAAGCGGCTGCGGATCGGGCTGATCGCGCTCGGCGTGGTGCTGACCCTGTTCGCCGGCCGGCTGCTCCAGTTGCAGGCCCTGGACGCGCCCGCCTATGCCGCACAGGCCGCCGCCAAGCGCACCCAGACGGTCAACGTCCCGGCCGAACGCGGCTCGCTCACCGACGCCTTCGGGGTCAGCCTGGCCAAGTCGGTGGACGCGTACGACGTCACCGCCGACCCGGCCCAGGTGCAGAAGTACGACCCGCACGCCACCGCGCTGGCGCTGGCCCCGCTCGTGAACGGCGACCCGGTCGCCATCGAGGAGAAGTTGCGCACCCCCAAGTCGCGCTACGTGGTGCTCGCCGCACAGGTCGAGCCCGCGGTGTGGAATCACATCCGCCAGGTGCAGAAGGACCTGGGCAAGGTACGCCGCAACGACCTGGTCGGCATCTACTCGACCAAGCACAGCAAGCGGGTCTACCCGGCCGGACCGGTCGGCGCGAACCTGGTCGGCTTCGTCAACGCCACCGGCCACGGCGGCGGCGGCCTGGAGATGACCCTGGACGGCCGACTGGCGGGCAAGGACGGCCGGACCACCCAGGAGATGGTCTACGGCCGTCGGGTGCCCACCTCCGACCTCACCGGCCGCGAGGCGGTGCCCGGCGCCGACGTACAACTGACCGTCTCGCGCGACCTCCAGTGGTACGCCGAGCAGTTGATCGGCGCCAAGGTGACCGAGACCAAGTCCGAATCCGGCACGGTCGTGGTCCAGGACGTGCGCACCGGACAGATCCTGGCGATGGCCACCGCGCCCGGCTACGACCCCAACCACATCGGCCCCGGCGACGTGCACAACCTCGGCAACCGGGCCGTCGAGGAAGCCTACGAGCCGGGCAGCACCGGCAAGGTGATGACCATGGCCGCGGTCATCCAGGAGGGCCGGGCCACCCCCGGCACGCACGTGACCGTGCCGAACCGACTCGCGCGCGCCGACCAACTGTTCAAGGACGAGCACGACCACCCCACCCAGCAGCTCACCCTGGCCGGCGTGCTGGCCAAGTCCAGCAACATCGGCACGATCCTGGCCTCGGAACAACTCTCGCCCAACCGGGCCGAGGCCAACGCCAAGCTGCACGACTACCTGACCCGGTTCGGCGTCGGACAGCCCTCCGGGCTGAAGTTCCCGGGCGAGACCCCCGGCATCCTGGCCCAGCCGCAGAAGTGGAACGGCAGCCAGCAGTACACGATCCCGTTCGGCCAAGGCCTGTCGGTCAACTCGGTCCAGGCCACCTCGGTGTTCCAGACCATCGCCAACGGCGGCGTGCGGATCGAACCGAGCCTGGTCAAGGGCAGCACCGGCCCGGACGGGAAGTTCAAGCCCGCCGAGGCACCCAAGTCGAACGTGGTGGTCAGCCCGGAGACCGCCCGCCAGGTGAGCGACATGCTGGAGACGGTGGTCGCCGACGACGGCGGCACCGGCAAGAACGGCCGGATCCCCGGCTACCGGGTCGCGGGCAAGACCGGCACCGCGAACCGGGTCGACCCCAAGACCGGCCGCTACAACGGCTACACGACGTCCTTCATCGGCTTCGCCCCGGCGGACAACCCGCAGGTCGTGGTGTCCGTCACGCTCCAGGCGCCGGGCATCGACGGCGGCGGCGGCAGCCTGTGCGCACCGGTGTTCCAACAGGTGATGACGTTCGCCCTGCAGAGCCGCCGGATCGCCCCGAGCGGCAGCGCGCCGCTGGACCTGCCGATCGAGTGGTGAGGGTGCCGCGCCCGTTCGCGACGGCTTCCCCGTCGCCGGTCGCGGCACCACCGAGGACGAGTCGACGGCCCAAAGCGCGGTAGCCTGCCCGCCGTGCCCAACCGTGATCTGCGCCGCCCAGCCGAGGTGCGCCCCCAACCGCTGACCGGCCTGGCCGGGTTCGTCTCCGTCCCCCTCACCGGCGCCCCGAGCGACCCGGAGACGACGCTGACGGGTGTCACCCACGACTCGCGGGCCGTGCGCCCGGGGGATCTGTACGCCGGGCTTCCCGGCGAGAACTTCCACGGTGCCGCGTTCGCCGGACAGGCCGCCGCGGCAGGGGCGGTGGCCCTGCTGACCGACCCCGCGGGCGCCGAACTGGCCGCCGACAGCGGCCTGCCGACCCTGGTGGTCGCCGATCCGCGCGGCCGACTGGGTGAGATCGCCGCCTGGGTCTACGGGCGGCCCGCGCAGGACCTGGTGTTGTTCGGCGTCACCGGCACCAACGGCAAGACCACCACCGCCTACCTGCTCGACGGCGGACTGCGCGCCGGCGGCGGCACGACCGGGGTGATCGGCACGGTCGAGACCCGGATCGGCGAGGAGGTGGTGCCCAGCGTGCGCACCACCCCCGAGGCCACCGACGTGCAGGCGCTGCTCGCGTCGATGCGGGAGAACGGCGTCACCGCCGCGGTCATGGAGGTCTCCAGCCACGCGCTGGCGCTGGGCCGGGTGGACGGCACCGTCTACGACGTCGCGCTGTTCACCAACCTGTCCCAGGACCACCTGGACTTCCACGCGTCCATGGAGGAGTACTTCGAGACCAAGGCCGAGCTGTTCACCCCGCGCCGCTCGCGGATCGGCGTGATCGACGTGGACGACGCCTACGGGCGTCGGCTCGCGAAGACGGCGAGCGTGCCGGTGCTGACCGTGTCCGCGGCGGGCGCCCCGGAAGCCGACTGGCGGGCCGAGGACATCGACCCGGGCCCGGACGGCAGCCGCTTCACCGTGGTGGGCCCGGACGGGCAGAAGGCCGAGGCGAGCGTGCGGCTGGCCGGCACGTTCAACGTCTCCAACGCGCTGCTGGCGATCGTCGCGCTGACCGCGGGCGGCGTATCGCTCGCGGACGCGGTCGAGGGCGTGGGCCGCACCCCGGGCGTGCCCGGGCGGATGGAGCGGGTGGACGCGGGGCAGTTGTTCCTGGCCCTGGTCGACTTCGCGCACACCCCGGACGCGGTGGAGACGCTGCTGGGCGCGCTGCGCCCGGTGACCGCCGGCACGCTGACCATCGTGCTCGGCGCGGGCGGCGACCGGGATCGGGCCAAGCGCCCGCTGATGGCCGCCGCCGCCGCCCGGTTCGCCGACCGGGTCGTGCTCACCAGCGACAACCCGCGCTCGGAGGACCCGTCGGCGATCCTGGCCGAGATGCTCACCGGCATCCCGGGCCTCGCCGACCCGCACGGCAGCGTGCTGGTCGAGCCGGATCGGGTCGCGGCGATCGGGCTCGCGGTGGAGCAGGCCGGCCCGGGCGACACGGTCGTGGTCGCGGGCAAGGGACACGAGCAGGGCCAGGAGTTCGCGAACGGGGTCAAACACCCCTTCGACGACCGCGTCGAGCTGCGTCGCGCGGCGGCCAGAACCATGCACGGCGGCCCCGCGTCCCCGAAGCAGTCCGACGATGCGAGGATCGTGGCTCCCGCACCATCAACGCACACCCCGACGTCCGAGACCCCGAACCCAGGCGTCCCGGCGACCGGCACCTCGCGTGCCGAGGAGACGAACCAGTGATTTCCACCACTCTTGCCGAGATCGCGAAAGCTCTCGGAGGGCGGCTCGCGGGCGACGCGGACCCGAACGCCCGCATCACCGCCGAGGTGGTCGTGGACTCCCGCAAGGTCGGCCCCGGCTCGCTGTTCGCGGCCGTGCGCGGCGAACACGTCGACGGGCACGACTACGGGCGCGCCGCGATCGAGGCCGGTGCCGTCGCGGTCCTGGCCGACCACGACCTCGATGTCCCGGCGATCGTCGTGGACGACGTGGTCCGCGGTCTGGGCGTGCTCGCCCGGGTGATCACCGGCCGACTGCCGAACACCACGGTGATCGCGTTGACCGGGTCCTCCGGCAAGACGAGCACCAAGGACCTGATCGGCCAGGTGCTCGCCCGCATGGGTCCCACGATCGCCCCCAGCGGCAACTTCAACACCGAGATCGGCCTGCCGCTGACCGTCCTCGGCGTGACCGAGGAAACCCGATACCTGGTCGCCGAGATGGGCGCACGCCACATCGGCGACATCGCCTACCTGTGCGAGATCACCCCGCCGCGGATCGGCCTGGTGCTCAACGTCGGCTCCGCGCACATGGGCGAGTTCGGCGGTCGCGAGGGCATCGCCCGGGCCAAGGGCGAACTCGTCGAGGCGCTGCCCGCCGACGGCGTGGCGGTGCTCAACCAGGACGACCCGCTCGTGCGGGCGATGGCGCAGCGCACCAAGGCCCGCGTGGTCACCTTCGGCGAGAGCGCGAAGGCGGACGTACGGGCCGAGAACGTGACACTCGACGAGCAGGGCCGAGCCTCCTTCACGCTGTGCGTGCCGGAGGGCAGTGCGCCGGTGATCTTGCGCCTGTACGGTGAGCACCACGTGGCGAACGCTCTCGCGTGTGCCGCGGTGGCACGCGAAGTGGGCATGACCGTCGAGGACATCGCGGCGGCCCTCGGCGCTGCCGGTACGATCTCCCGCTGGCGGATGGAAGTGACCCGCAGGGACGACGGGGTGACCGTCGTGAACGACGCGTACAACGCCAACCCCGAGTCGATGCGAGCCGCGCTCAAGGCGCTCGTCGCGATGGCGGGCGGCAATCGTACGTTCGCCGTGCTGGGCGAGATGCGTGAGCTGGGCGAGGAGTCGCTGACCGAGCACGATGCGATCGGGCGACTCGCGGTACGCCTGAACATCCACCGGCTGGTGGCCGTGGGCGGCAGGGAGGCCGCCTGGATCGACATGGGCGCGAAGAACGAGGGTTCGTGGGGTGAGGAGTCGGTGCTGGTGCCCGACGTAGAGGCGGCCGTCGAACTACTCCGGGGCGAACTGGCCCCGGGCGACGTCGTACTGGTGAAGGCGTCCCGAGGGGTGGCCCTGGAACGGCTCGCGGCCGCGCTGTTGGCGGACGCCGCCGGGGACGACGTGAGCAACGCGGAGGTGCACGGGTGAGGGCCATCCTCATCGCCGGCGGCATCGCCCTGGTGTTGTCGCTGATCGGTACGCCGCTCGCGATCCGGATCCTGGTCAAGCGTGGCTACGGCCAGCTCATCCGGGACGACGGTCCGGCCGGACACCACAGCAAGCGGGGTACGCCCACCATGGGCGGCGCGGTGATCATCCTGGCGGCGCTGGCGGGTTACGGCGGCGCCAAGGCGATCACCCTGGAGACACCCAGCGCGTCCGCGCTGCTGGTGCTGTATCTGATGGCGGGCCTGGGCCTGGTCGGCTTCGTCGACGACTTCATCAAGATCGTCAAGCAGCGCAGTCTGGGTCTGCGGGCCAAGGCCAAGCTGGCCGGACAGTCCTTCGTGGGCATCTCGTTCGCGCTCCTGGCGATCCAGTTCAAGGACGCGCGCGGGTTCACCCCGGCGTCCACACACCTGTCCTTCGTGCAGGACACCGCGCTCGACCTGACGCCGGTGTTCTTCGTGATCTGGGCCTACATCCTGATCGCCGGGCACTCCAACGGCGTCAACCTCACCGACGGTCTGGACGGTCTGGCGACCGGGGCCTCGGTGATCGTGTTCGGCGCGTACACCTTCATCGGGGTCTGGCAGTACGGCCAGTCCTGCCTGAACGCGCCCGGCGTGGGCTGTTACGACGTGCGCGATCCGCTGGACCTGGCGATCGTGTCCGCGGCGATGATGGGTTCGTGTTTCGGCTTCCTGTGGTGGAACACGTCACCGGCCAAGATCTTCATGGGCGACACCGGTTCGCTCGCACTCGGCGGCGCGCTCGCCGGGCTGGCCATCCTGACCCGCACCGAGCTGTTGTCCGCGCTCATCGGCGGCCTGTTCCTGATCATCTCGCTGTCGGTGATCATCCAGGTGGGCTACTTCAAGATGACCGGCAAACGGGTGTTCAAAATGGCGCCACTCCAGCACCATTTCGAACTCAAGGGGTGGACCGAAGTACTCATCGTGGTTCGGTTCTGGATCATCGCCGGCCTGTGCGCCATTCTCGGGATCGGCATCTTCTACGCGGGCTGGGTTACGGGAACTTAAAGAGACGTGAGTAAGACAGACCTGAGCACCTTCACCCATCACGGTGCGCCGTGGGCCGAGTTGTCGTTCTGTGTCGCGGGCACCGGGGTCACCGGTGCCTCCGCGGCCCGGGCGCTGCACGGCCTGGGCGCGCGCGTCGTGGCGATCGACGGCGTCGACGACGACAACGCCCGGCGGCGCGCCGAGGAACTGCGCGCGGTGGGCGTCGAGGTGCGCCTGGGCGACGACGAGAGCCTGCCGGAACGGGTGGACGTACTGATCGCCTCGCCCGGACTGCGGCCCACCAAGCCGCTGTTCGCCGCCGCGCGCGCGGCGAGTGTGCCGGTGTGGGGGGATGTCGAACTGGCCTGGCGGCTGCGGCCGCGGGAGAACCCCGCGCCGTGGCTGGCGATCACCGGCACCAACGGCAAGACCACGACCGTGCGCATGCTCGCCTCGATCCTGGAGGCGTCCGGCAAACGGGTCGCGGCGGCCGGCAACGTGGGCACGCCCGTGGTGGACGCGGTGCTCGCCCGCGACGGGGACGGCGAACCCGCCTACGACGTACTCGCGTTGGAGTTGTCCAGCTTCCAACTGCACTGGCTGCCGACCTGGGAGGAAAGCCCCAAGGACGACGCCGGCGCGCCGCGGATGCTGGCCGCGGCGGTGCTCAACATCGCGCCGGACCACCTGGACTGGCACGGCTCGCCGGAGGCGTACGCGGCGGACAAGGGCCGAATCTACGGCGGTTGCCAGATCGCCTGCGTGTACAACCTGGCCGACCCGCAGACCGAGCAGCTCGTGCACGAGGCCGAGGTCGAGGAGGGCTGCCGCGCGGTCGGCTTCGGGCTCGGCCCGCCGAGCCTGTCCAACTTCGGGGTGGTCGAGGATCTGCTCGCCGACCGGGCGTTCGTGGCCGATCGGCACAGCACGGCCGCCGAGTTGGCCACCGTGGGCGATGTGAACCCGCCCGCGCCGCACAACGTGGCGAACGCGCTGGCCGCCGCCGCGCTGGCCCGCGCCTACGGCGTGCCGCCGGTGGCGGTGCGCGACGGGCTGCGCGCGTTCCGGCCGGACGCGCACCGGATCGCGCACGTGGCGACGGTGGCCGGTGTCGACTACGTGGACGACTCCAAGGCCACCAACGGCCATGCCGCGGCGGCCTCACTGGCCGCCTACCGGGACATCGTGTGGATCGCGGGCGGCCTGGCCAAGGGCGCCTCGTTCGACGACCTGGTCTCCGGCGCGAAGAACCGGCTGCGCGCGGTGGTGCTGATGGGCGCCGACCGTGCGGTGATCAAGGACGCGCTCGCGCGACACGCCCCCGATGTCCCCGTGGTCGAGGTCGCCGCGACCGACACTGGGGCCATGGAACTGGTGGTGGGTGAGGCGGCGGCGCTGGCGCGGCCCGGGGACACCGTGCTGCTCGCGCCCGCGTGCGCGTCGATGGACATGTACGCCAACTACGGAAAGCGCGGCGACGCCTTCGCCGACGCGGTTCGCGGACTCGACCCAGCGGCCGGCTGACCGGGCGAGCGATGGCCGCCGGTCCGCAGACTCGCGAGGCACGCCCCACGCCCACCGCCGACAAGCGGCGGCCGCGGGGCGGTTCGCGGTTGCCCAAACCGCGCGCCGACCCGGCGCGCGCGCCCGGATCGGCGCGCCGCGAGGTGCGCCGGGCCCTGGACAGCCCGCTCACCGCCTACTACCTGCTGCTCGGCTCGGGCCTGCTGCTGACCGTGCTGGGTCTGGTGATGGTGCTCTCCGCGTCGCAGATCACCTCCCGGACGATCTACGGCTCCTTCGACGCGATCTTCACCAAGCAGTTGATCGCGGTCGCGATGGGCTTCCCGTTGATGTGGATCGCGTCACGTCTGCCGCTGCGCTGGTATCGCCGGTTGGCCTATCCGTTCCTGATCGGCTGCGTCGGCGCGCTGTGCCTGGTCCTGGTGCCCGGTCTGGGCATCGAGGTGAACGGCAACCGGAACTGGATCGGCTTCGGCTCGTTCCAGATCCAGCCCTCCGAGTTCGCCAAGCTGGGCTTGGTGTTGTGGGGGGCCGACGTGCTCACCCGCAAGCGCCGGCTGCTCGGCCGGTGGCGGCACATGTTCGTCCCGCTGCTGCCCGGGGCCATGGTGATCCTGTTCCTGGTGCTGCTCGGTGGTGACATGGGCACCGCGATGATCATCACCGTGCTGGTGCTCGCGCTGTTGTGGATCGCCGGCGCGCCCGGCCGGTTGTTCGCCATGGCGATCGCCGTGGTGTCCGTGCTGGCCACCGTGCTGATCGTGCTCAAGCCGCACCGGGCCGCCCGCTTCGCGGGATTCCTGGACCCGTTCTCCGACCCCAACGGCAGCACGCTGCAGGCCGCCCAGGGCATCTATTCGCTCGCCACGGGCGGTTGGTTCGGCAGTGGAATCGGGACAAGCTACGGCAAATGGGGCACTTTGCCCGAGGCGCATACAGACTTCATCTTCGCCGTCATCGGCGAGGAATTGGGTCTGGTGGGGACGCTGTCCGTACTCACCCTCTTCGCGGCCCTAGGCTATGCAGGTATCCGCGTCGCGAGTCGCACGAAAGACCAGTTCGTACGGCTCGCCGCGGGTGGCGCGACCGCGTGGATCATGGCCCAGGTCATGATCAACGTCGGGGCGGTGCTCGGCCTGCTGCCGATCGCCGGAGTGCCGTTGCCATTGGTGTCCTACGGAGGTTCCGCCCTGCTTCCGACCATGTTCGCCGTGGGCATGCTGTTGTCCTTCGCCCGAGGTGAGCCAAAGGCCGAGGCGGCGCTCGCCGCACGCGGGCCCGGGGCGGTTCGTCGAGCGTTCGCGCGGATCCTGCCGCGCAGGGATGGGTGAATCAGGTGCATGTCGTCCTTGCCGGCGGAGGAACCGCCGGGCACATCGAGCCCGCTCTGGCATTGGCGGACGCGCTGCGCCGCCAGAACCCCAATGTGGGTATCACGGCGCTCGGCACGGCCAAGGGCCTGGAGACCAAGCTCGTTCCCGCTCGCGGCTACGAACTCGCGTTGATCCCGGCCGTGCCGTTGCCGCGCAAGCCCACGCCCGAGCTGATGACCGTTCCCGGTCGCCTGCGCGGCACCATCCGCGAGGCCGCGGCGGTCCTGGAACGGACCAACGCGTCCTGCCTGGTCGGCTTCGGCGGCTACGTCGCGCTGCCGGGCTACCTCGCGGCCAAGCGCCAAGGGGTGCCCACGGTGGTGCACGAGGCCAACGCCCGGCCGGGCCTGGCCAACAAGATCGGCGCCCGCTACACCCGATTCGTCGCGGTGAGCACGCCGGACAGCAAACTGCGCGGGGCCCGCTACATCGGCATCCCGCTGCGCCGGGCGATCGCCACGCTGGACCGCAACGCGCTGCGCGACGAGGCCCGCGCGATGTTCGGCCTGGACCCGATGCGGCCCACGCTGCTGGTGTTCGGCGGTTCGCAGGGCGCCCGACGGCTGAACGAGACGCTCGCCGCCACCGCCCAGCAACTGCTCGCCGAGGGCGTCCAGGTGCTGCACGCGGCCGGGCCCAACAACGAACTCAAGATCAGCTCGCCGCCCGGCGGCCCGGCCTACGTCGTGGTGCCCTACCTCGACCGGATGGACCTGGCCTACGCGGCGGCCGACATGGTGCTGTGCCGGGCGGGCGCGATGACCTGCGCCGAGCTGGCCGCGGTCGGCCTGCCCGCGGCCTACGTACCGCTGCCGATCGGCAACGGCGAGCAACGGCTGAACGCGCAGCCCGTGGTCAAGGCCGGTGGCGGCCTGCTGGTCGACGACGCCGACCTGACGCCGGACTGGATCCGCTCCTTTGTGCTGCCGGTGCTCACCGACGCGCGCAGGCTGCACGACATGGGCAAGGCGGCGGCCGAGTTCGGTCGGCGCGACGCCGACGAGGAACTGGTCCGGATGGTCCACGAGGCGATCGCCGCCGCGCGATTGCCGCAGTAGTCGCAGGCCGAGGAGCGTTCTTGCCCGAGACGAGGGAGCGCGCGCCGGGGCGTCCGGCCAAGGTCCGCCCGGGGCGTCCGGCCAAGGCCGGGCGCGGCCCGCGGCGGCGCTGGACCAATCTGCGCCCGCTCCTCGTCCTGGTGCTGCTCGTGCTGCTCGCCGGGGCCGGGTGGGGGATCGTCTATCACTCGCCCCTCCTGGACACCCGCACGGTGGCCGTCGGCGGAACGGGCACGCTGCCCCGGGATCAGGTCGCCCGGGTCGCGGCGGTGCCCATCGGCGAGCCGCTGGCCGGGATCGACCTCGACGCGATCCGGGCCCGGGTGGCCGCGATCCCGCGGGTCGCCTCGGCGCACGTCGAGCGGGACTGGCCGCACACCGTGCGGATCTCGGTGCGCGAACGGGTGACCGCGCTGGTCGTGCCGGCCGCGGGCCGCTACGCGGAGTTCGACAAGGACGGCGTACGGTTCGGTACGGTGGACGCCGCACCGGTGGGGGTGCCGGTGGTCGAGACCGACGCCGACACGGTGAGTCGGGAAACACTACGGGGGGTGGTCCAGGTGGTCACGGCATTGCCACCGCCGGTCGCCCAACGTGTGCGCGACATCACCGCGCGAACCCGGGACGACATCGTGCTCGTGCTGGACAAGGGCGAGACCGTGGTGTGGGGCGGAGCCGAAGCGTCCGACCGCAAGGCTCTCGTACTCGCGGCGCTGTTGCCACGACCGGCGAAGTTCTACGACGTCAGCGCGCCCGACGCGCCGGTGACCCGGACCCAACCGTTGCCCTCGGTGGCGCCGCCCGCGCCCGCCCAGCCGTTACCCCCGGTCGCACCCGCCGCGGCGGTTTCGACCCCGATCACGCCGTGACGAGGAGCGGAAGCACCCCGGCACTGCGATAAAACAATAGGGACAGGTTCGGCGTGTTCGTTGAACCGTGTCCGATGGGGACCTAGTGTCGGCCTAGCCCCCAGGTTGACAAAGCAGTAATCCGCACCGTTCGCATCGGCGGCGTTCGATGCGAATCGGTGTAACTCTATACCTGAGGGTGAGGGTTTTGGTGGCTCGCGGAAATCGCGTCCCGACCTCCCCAAGTCGGCAAATGTCGGCATGCCGGAACCACGGCACGCCGACCGGAACTCGAGGCGAGAGGCCTTCGACGTGGCAGCACCCCAGAACTACCTCGCAGTCATCAAGGTGGTCGGTATCGGCGGTGGCGGTGTCAACGCCATCAACCGGATGATCGAGGTCGGTCTCAAGGGCGTCGAGTTCATCGCGATCAACACCGACGCCCAAGCCCTCCTCATGAGCGATGCCGACGTCAAGCTCGACGTCGGCCGGGAATTGACCCGCGGCCTCGGCGCCGGCGCGAACCCCGACGTCGGCCGCAAGGCCGCCGAAGACCACCGCGAGGAGATCGAGGAGGTCCTCAAGGGGGCCGACATGGTCTTCGTCACGGCGGGCGAGGGCGGCGGCACCGGCACCGGTGGCGCCCCCGTGGTGGCCAACATCGCCCGCTCGCTCGGCGCGCTCACCATCGGTGTGGTCACGCGCCCGTTCACCTTCGAGGGACGGCGTCGCGCGAACCAGGCCGAGGACGGCATCGCGCAACTGCGCGACGAGGTCGACACCCTGATCGTCATCCCCAACGACCGACTGCTGTCCATCTCCGACCGGCAGGTCAGCGTCCTGGACGCGTTCCGCTCGGCCGACCAGGTGCTGCTGTCCGGTGTGCAGGGCATCACCGATCTGATCACCACGCCCGGCCTGATCAACCTGGACTTCGCCGACGTCAAGTCGGTGATGTCCGAGGCGGGTTCGGCGCTGATGGGGATCGGTTCGGCGCGCGGGGACGACCGGGCGGTGGCGGCGGCCGAGATGGCCATCTCCAGCCCGCTCCTGGAGGCGTCCATCGACGGCGCCCGCGGCGTGCTGCTCTCCATCTCCGGCGGCTCCGACCTCGGCCTGTTCGAGATCAACGAGGCCGCGCAACTGGTCAGCGAGGCCGCGCACCCCGAGGCCAACATCATCTTCGGCGCGGTGATCGACGACGCCCTCGGCGACGAGGTGCGGGTCACCGTGATCGCGGCCGGCTTCGACGGCGGGCAGCCGCCGTCCAAGAGCGAATTGGGCAAGCCCGCGACCACGACCCAGGCGTCGCGGCCGGAGCCGGTGGGGCGGCCGACCCAGAACCAGGGTCCGGGCGTGCTGCACGAGCCGACCCCGCCGCCGACCACCTACCAGACGCCGGTTCCCCCGAGCCCGCGCACGCCGTTGGTGCCGGAGCCGATCAAGGACGACCTGGATCTGGACATCCCGCCCTTCATGAAGTCGTAGCACCGTGAAGTCGTGACATTCGCGGCAAAACACGCGAGCGCTACGACACTCTCGATAAATCGACACAAGAATTTCGACACAGGGAGTGGGCCCGACGTGTTCACGCGAAGGGCCGCCTCCGGCGGCGCCCGTTTCGCCTTCACCGACCGGTGGGGCGGCACGGGCGTCGCGCCGTATGACGAGTTGAACCTCGGCGACCATGTGGGTGACGACCCGGGCGTGGTCGCCGCGAACCGCGCGCGCACCGCCGAGGCGTTGGGTCTGGCACCCGAACGGGTGGTGTGGATGAACCAGGTGCACGGCGGTACCGTCACCGTCGTCGACGCCGCGTCCGCCGAGCCGTTGCCCGCCACCGATGCCCTGGTCACCGCGACCGCGGGGCTGGCGCTCGCGGTTCTGGTCGCCGACTGCACCCCGGTACTGCTCGCCGATCCGCAGGCCGGCGTGGTGGCCGCCGCGCATGCCGGCCGACCGGGGCTGGCCGCGGGCATCGTGCCGGCCGCCGTCGAGGCGATGTGCAAGCTCGGCGCCGACCCGGCGCGGATCCTCGCCCGGACCGGGCCCGCCGTCTGTGGCGCCTGCTACGAGGTTCCCCAGGCGATGTGCGACGAAGTGTCCGCAGTTGTCCCGGCGGCCCGCGCACGCACCCGCGAGGGCACTCCGGGGCTCGATATCCCGGCCGGAGTGTGGGCGCAACTCGCCGCGCAGGGGGTTGTGTCGGGTGAGAAATCGCACATCTGCACCCGCGAGTCGAGCGACCATTTCTCCTACCGCCGGGACCGGCGCACGGGTCGGATCGCCGGCTACGTGTGGCTCGCGCAGAGCTGACCCCGCCCGGGCGGGTCCGCCCCTCGTCGGCGACGATGGACGAATGGAAACGCACGCTCAGCCGACCGCGGACGGCGCCCGTCGAGGTGCCGAACTCGCCGCCAACCTGGCCGCCGTCGAGGACCGGATCGGCGCCGCGTGCGCGAGTGCCGGTCGCCCGCGCGCGGACGTCACCCTCGTGGTGGTGACCAAGACGTATCCGGCGAGCGACGTGCGACTGCTCGCGGGACTCGGCGTTCGCGACGTGGGCGAGAATCGCGACCAGGAGGCGGCGCCCAAGGCGAAGGCCACCGAGGACCTCGACCTCACCTGGCACTACGTCGGTCAACTCCAGACCAACAAGGCCAAATCGGTGGCCGGTTACGCCGATGTGGTGCACTCGCTCGACCGAGTCAGGCTGGCCCGTTCGTTGTCCGCCGCGGCCGAGCGGCAACAGCGCACGATCACCGCGCTGTTGCAGGTCAGCCTGGATGAAGACCCGGCCCGCGGTGGGGTTTTTGCCGCCGATCTGGACGAACTCGCCGACGTGGTCGCCGGTGCGCCGAACCTGATTCTCGGCGGGGTGATGGCGGTGGCTCCGCTCGGTGTCGAACCCGCCCGCGCGTTCGCCGGGTTGCGAGAAATCGCAACCCGCCTACGCGAAGCCCATCCGACTGCAAACATGGTTTCCGCGGGGATGAGCAACGACCTCGAAGCGGCCATCGAGGCCGGGGCGACACATGTACGCATCGGTACTGCGGTGCTCGGAGTCCGGCCTTCCCTCCGGTAGCGTCGCCGTGAAGTGGATCGCACGACCCACGGTGACCTCAGCCGATCCACCGTGAGACCGGAGGAAGCGGAACATGGCCGGCGCAATGCGCAAGATGGCGGTCTACCTCGGCCTCGTGGAGGACGATGTCTACGAGTATGACGATTACGATGAGGACGACATCGGCCAGGACGGCCGCGACCGGGTCGAGCGCACCGATCGCCGCGAGGAGCGGCGGGACGAGCGTCGTGAGGAGCCACGTGAAGTACGCGAACCGCGTGGGGAATCGCGGGAACGTCGCGAGGATCTCGTTCGTGGAGCTACTGCCCTTCGCGAAGCGGGGGCCCTTCGCGACGAAGGCCGCCTTGAAGAACACCGCGCAACAGTGTCCGCCATGCCCGAACGCCGTCCCGAGAGCAGCACACCGGTGACCGTACACAAAGTCGTCAGCGAACGTGAGCCCTACCGCATCACGACGCTGCACCCGCGTACCTACAACGAAGCCCGCACGATCGGCGAGCACTTTCGCGAGAGCACGCCCGTGATCATGAACCTGACGGAAATGGAGGACACCGACGCCAAGCGCCTGGTGGACTTCGCCGCGGGTCTCGTGTTCGGCCTGCACGGCAGCATCGAGCGGGTCACCCAAAAAGTCTTCCTCCTGTCGCCTGCTAACGTCGATGTGACAGCCGAGGACAAGGCCCGCATCGCCGAGGGCGGGTTCTTCAATCAGAGCTGAGGTGTGCGAAAACTGAGGCTAGGTGCGGTCCTGACCAGAGGGACGGCACACGAGGGGGCAGGTAAATGAGCATCGCGCTGGAGATCATCCGCATCGTGCTCTACTGCTTTTTGATCGTGTTGTTCTTCCGCTTGGTGATGGACTACGTGTTCCAGTTCGCGCGGTCGTACGAGCCGCGCGGGGCCATGGTGGTATTGCTGGAGGCCACGTACTCCATCACCGATCCACCGTTGAAGTTGCTGCGCAGGTTCATTCCTCCGCTGCGCCTCGGGGGTGTAGCACTCGACCTGTCCTTCTTCGTACTGATGATCATCGTCTACATCCTGATCTCCGTCGTGGGCAGGCTGTAAGCGGTACCGTCTGTCCGATGCCGACGATCACGCTGAGGTGAAGAGATGCCGTTGACCCCCGAAGACGTGCGTAACAAGCAGTTCACGACCGTCCGTCTCCGTGAGGGCTATGACGAGGACGAGGTCGATGCGTTCCTCGATGAAGTCGAGGGCGAACTGACCCGACTTCTCCGGGAAAATGAGGACCTGCGGGCGAAACTCGCGGCGGCGACCCGTGCCGCCGCGCAGAGTCAGCAGCAGGCTCAGCAGCGCAAGGAGCGCGAACGCCCCGACGCACCCGTCCCGGCAGCCATATCCGGGCCGACCCCCGTTCCCCCGCCGCCCCAGATGGGTGGCCCGCAGGGGATGCAGGGCGGCCAGCACCAGATGCAGGGCGGCCCGCAGCAGCTCGGTCCCGGTGGACCGCAGCAGCACCCCATGGGGGGCCCGCAGCAGCTCGGTCCCGGCATGAGTGGTCAGCACCAGCTCCAGGGCCCGCCGCAGCACCAGTTGCAGGGCGGCCCCGGCATGAGCGGCCAGCACCAGCTTCCCGGTCAGCAGCACCAACTGCAGAGCGGTCAGCACCAGATGCAGGGCGGCCCCGGCATGGGCAACCCGAACATGAGTGGTCAGCACCAGCTCCAGGGTCCGCCGCAGCACCAGCAGCAGCTGCAGCAGCACCAGTTGCAGGGCGGCCCGCCGCAGCTCGGTCCGGGTGGACCGCAGCAGCAGCAACAACAGATGGGCAACCCCGGTGGCGACAGCGCCGCTCGGGTGCTCGCGCTGGCGCAGCAGACGGCGGACCAGGCGATCGCCGAGGCCCGCTCCGAGGCGAACAAGATAGTGGGCGAGGCACGCACCCGCGCCGAGGGCATGGAGCGCGACGCGCGTTCCAAGGCGGACGCCCTGGAGCGGGACGCGCAGGAGAAGCACCGCGTCGCGATGGGCTCTCTGGAGAGCGCCCGCGCCACGCTCGAGCGCAAGGTCGACGACCTGCGTGCGTTCGAACGTGAGTACCGCACGCGCCTGAAGTCGTACCTGGAAAGCCAGCTTCGTCAGCTGGAGTCGCAGGCCGACGACTCGCTCGCGCCGCCGCGCACCCCGGCCACGGCCTCGTTGCCGCCGGCCATGTCGTCGGCGCCGGTACCGATGTCGCAGTCGATGGGCCAGTCGATGTCGCCGTCGATGTCCCAGCCGTCGTCGATGTCGCCGGCCATGACGCCGTCGATCGGGCAGCAGATGAGCCCGGCGATGACGCAGCAGATGTCGCCGGTGCGTCCGCAGCCGCAGCAGCCGCAGCAGATGCAGCAGCCCTCGCCGATGCGCGGGTTCCTGATCGACGAGGACCCCGACAACTGACCGGCCACTGAGCGTCGGTCGGCACATCCGAGAAGCGCCCGCCCCCTTCGGGGGGGCGGGGGCGTGAGCGGGTTGGGGGGGTTTTGGGGTTGGTAGGGGGTTTTGGGGGGGGGGGGCGGGGGCGGCCCGCCCCGCCCGGTCCAGTGTGATAATAAAAAAAAACAA
>NZ_JBHZAV010000204.1:0-16673 GCF_042754445.1 Embleya sp. NPDC059213 | reverse complement strand
GTGAGCTGCTGGAACTGGGCGCGGGTGAGCTTCTCGTCCAGGTGCAGCGGGCCCTCGGCCGAGGCCGTGATGTAGGGCAGGTTGATCGAGGTCTCCATCGAGGAGGACAGCTCGATCTTGGCCTTCTCCGCCGCCTCGCGCAGGCGCTGGAGGGCCATCTTGTCCTTGGACAGGTCCACGCCGTGCGCGTTCTGGAACTGCTTGACCAGGTGGTCCATCACTCGCTGGTCCCAGTCGTCGCCGCCGAGGTGGTTGTCGCCGTTGGTGGCCTTGACCTCGACCACGCCGTCGCCGATCTCCAGGAGCGACACGTCGAACGTGCCGCCACCGAGGTCGAAGACGAGGATGGTCTGCTCGTCGGCCTTGTCCAGGCCGTACGCCAGCGCCGCCGCGGTGGGCTCGTTGACGATGCGCAGGACCTTCAGGCCGGCGATCTCGCCGGCTTCCTTGGTCGCCTGGCGCTCGGCGTCGTTGAAGTACGCCGGCACGGTGATGACCGCGTCGGTGACCTTCTCACCGAGGTACGCCTCGGCGTCGCGCTTGAGCTTCATCAGGATGCGGGAGCTGATCTCCTGCGCGGTGTACTTCTTGTCGTCGATCGCCACGGACCACGTGGTGCCCACGTGACGCTTGACGGAACGGATGGTCCGGTCGACGTTGGTGACGGCCTGACGCTTGGCCACCTCGCCGACGAGCACTTCACCGTTCTTCGCGAAGGCAACCACGGACGGTGTGGTCCGCGACCCCTCCGCGTTGGTGATGACGGTCGACTCGCCGCCTTCCAGAACGCTGACGACGGAGTTCGTCGTACCGAGGTCGATACCGACCGCACGTGCCATGATTCGCTTCCTCC
Source organism: Embleya sp. NPDC059213 (assembly GCF_042754445.1). Lineage (NCBI taxonomy): Bacteria > Bacillati > Actinomycetota > Actinomycetes > Kitasatosporales > Streptomycetaceae > Embleya > Embleya sp. NPDC059213. The sequence continues at coordinate 15,820 of NZ_JBHZAV010000204.1, read as the reverse complement.
ACGGAAAGAGTTGAGTGGTTGTCGCTCAAGGATGAGCCGTCGGGTGCAACCGGTCAAATCGCTTGAGTATTCCTGACTCAACTTTAGTGCCTCGTGGCCTGTGAGGGGCGGCTTCGGGGCGATGATCCGATGGTCGAGACGCTTGACGTCATCGAAACGTTGTGCGCCCCGGGAGACTTATTTAGGTGAATGTCGCCACAAACGACACCCTTGACCGCTGCGGCCCCACCATGCACATGGCAGCATGTCTCAGCGCCTGCTGCCTGCACGAAAATCGCCAGGCGAAGCCGAGATCCGAGGGGGACCTCCCGATGAGCGATGGTCAGGGCTATCCGCCTGTGCCGCCGATGCCACCCGGCCCGCCGGGACAACCGGGACAGCAGGGACAGCCGGGCCCGCCGCAGGGTGGCTATCCGCCGCAGGCCGGCTTTCCGCAACAGCAGCAGGGCGGCTTTCCGCAACAACAGGGGCAGCCGGGCGGCTTCCAGGAGTCCGGCGGCTATCCGTACCCGCAGTACAGCCAGTACGGGCACTACCAGCAGTACGCGCAGAACCCGGTCCCGTTGGGCCCGGACGGTCAACCGCCGCGCGGGGGACGCAGCAAGAAGGTGATCGGCACCTGGATCGCCGGTATCACGGGTGCCATCGTCGCGTCCGTCGTGGTCGCGCTGGTCGGTTTCGACGACCCGACCGACAAGAAGGACCCCGAGGCGCAGAAGACCACGGCCGCGCCGATCGTCACCGGCAAGGCGCCCGCGCCGGAGAACACCGCCGCGACCGGCCCCAAGAAGGCCGACATCACCAACCAGCTCAAGATCCCGGACGCGCTGCCCGCGATCACCGGGCCCAAGTTCGGCAATGTCTCGGTCGACCCGAAGTCCTGGCCCAAGGCCTGCGACCTGTTGACCGACGAGGAGATCAAGCAGGTCATCCCCGAGGCGACCATCCGCGAGCGCAAGAGCTTCATGGGCCGCTACTCGAACATCTTCGGCAAGAACGTCAACGACAACGAGTGCGACGTCCTGCTCGACCTGCCGAACCTGCAGTCCTCGGACTACCCCGCGAAGATCAACGTCACCACGTACGGCTACAAGCCGTTGGCCGACGAGAAGGCCTCCTTCGACAAGGAGAAGACGCGGACCGAGACGGCCGCCAAGGCCTACCCGGACCAGTACGACGACATCCCGGCCGCCAAGCTCGGCGTGGACGGGTCGTTCCGCGACAACCGCACGGTGCAGATCTCCAAGAACGGGTTCCGGGTGTGGGTCACCCTGGACGCCCAGATCGAGGACTCGCAGGGCAACCCGCTCAAGGGCTCCACCATGGCGCGTCAGTACGGTCCGACCGTGGCCGCAGTCGTCGGGCAGAAGCTGTGAGCGGGGGTTGGCCGCAGCAGCCCGGGCAACAGGGCGGTGGTTACGGTCAGCCCGGGCAGTACCCCCAACACCCGCAGCAGCAACCGCCCTTCCCGCAGCAGCACGGCTATCCGCAACAGCCCGGCCACCCGCCGCAGCAGCCCGGCTACCCGCCGCCGGGGGCGTACGGACCGCCCGGCCACCCGTACGGGCAGCCCACCCCGCCGCCGCGGCGAAACAACCGGATCGCGCTGTGGGCCGCGGTCGCCGTCGTCGTGGTCGGCGCCGGCGTCGGCGGCTTCGTGCTGCTGAACAAGGACGACGACGACAAGGACACCGCCAAGTCCGGCCCGACCTCGGTCGGCACCGCGAAGCCCGGCGCCTCCGGCGGGGGCAAGAGCGGCCAACCCGGCCAACCCGGCCAAAGTGCCGAGCCGATCGATCGCCCGATGGTTTTCCCCGCAGCGCCGCCCACCGACGCCGGGGCAAAATTCAACGCGACCAACGACGGCAAGACCTGGCCGAAGGCGTGCGAGATGTTGTCGGACGCGCAGATCGGGTCGGTCGTCAAGGGCGCCACGATCAAGACCAGGAAGCCGGACACGACCGTCTCGGTCAAGTACGACTTCCCGGGCGCGGCGGACAACCAGTGCAACTTCGATCTCGCTGTTCCGGACCCGAACAATCCGAAGTATCCGACGTACGCCAAGATCGAGCTCACTCTCCACGAGGTGAGCACGCCGGCGATCGCGAAGGGCCACTACGGCGACACCAAGAAGAGCCGCGGACGCAAGCCGTTCGGCACGTTCGAGGAACTGGGCACGAAGCTGGGCACCGACGACGCGTTCCGCGACGACGCTTACATCTACTTCCACAAGGGCCCGTACTACGTGCAGTTGTACATGGCCAGTGGACTGAGCGGTCCGGGCGGGGCGCGGCTGCCGAGCGACGACGCCGTCAAGCAGTACGGGCCGACGCTCATCGGCTACCTCGTGGCACGGATGTAAACCGCGGTCCGCGCGGCAGGGCAGCAACGACAGCGCATCGGAACAGCGCATCGGATCAGGTATCGGGAGGAACACGGGGATGGTACGAATCGGGAACCCAGGAGGGAACCAGTACGGCGGGCCGCCGCAGCAGCAGCCGCCGTACGGTCAGCCCGGGATGTACCAACAGCCGTACCCCGGTGGCCCGATGCCGCCCCAGCAGCCACCGCGCCGAAGCAAGCTGAAGCCGATCCTGGGCTGGATCGGCGTCGTGGTCGGCGGTGTGCTGGCCACGGTCGCGGCCTCGTACATCGTCGACGAGATCAACAAGAAGAACGACAAGGGCGACAAGCCGGTGGCGGAGAACGGCATCGCGTTCCCCGAGGGCTACACGCCGCCGCCGGGGGTGGCGGTCGTGGACGGCCCGAAGTTCCGCGCGTCGGGGGACACCGGGACGTGGCCGGACGCGTGCACGATGTTGTCCGACAAGGAGATCCAGAACGCGATCCCGGACGCGAGCATCGTGGGCTCGCGGCAGGGGCGCAAGGGCGCCAAGACGCCCCGGAACTTCGAGTGCTCGGTGCAGATCAAGTTGCCCAACCTGCAGAGCCCCACCGAGCTCGGCAAGCTCACCATGACCATCAAGGCGATCGGCGACGCCGGACCGGTCAAGGACGCGTACGAGAAGGCCAAGGCGGAGGCGGCGCCGTTCGCCGGCTACGAGGACCTGGGCAACAAGCTCTTCGTCCAGGACGCGTTCCGTCAGAGCGGCAAGCTCAACTTGTACAAGCAGGGCGCCAAGCCGGACTCGCCGGGCTACTACGTGGTCCTGGAAGTCCTCGCGATGACCAAGGATTCGACGGGCGCCAACGACGCACCCGACACCTGGACGAAGAAGGCCGGACCGGCTCTGGTGCGCGTCCTCAACATCAAGATGACGGACGACTGATCCGCCGCTGTCCCACGACGGTTCGTCCCCACGGGAGCACTCGATGACCGGCCAATACAACAGCCCGAACTCCGGCCAGTACTCCGGCCAGGGGCCCGGCTACCCGCCGCAGGGCGGCTACGGCCAGCAGCCGCCGCCGGGCCAGTACGGCGGGCCCGGCCAGTACGGCGGGCCGCCGGGCTACGGCCCGCCCGGCTATCCGCAGCCGTATCCGCCCGAGCCGCCGCGGCCCAACCGCCGCAAGCAGGTCTTCAGTTGGCTGGCCGTGCTCGCGGGGGGCACGGCGGCGACGGTGATCGCGGCACTGCTGATCAACGGCACGGACGGCAAGAAGAACGAAGCGGTCAAGCTGCCCCCCACGGAGAGCGTGCGCAAGCTGGAGAGCTTCGACCCGAACGCGGTCGGCGCCACCCCGACCGAGGCGGCCTCGAAGGCCGCCTCGCGTCCCGAGGCGCCGCCCGCGCCCAAGAGCGGCGGCAGGTTCGCGCCGGTGGCGAGCGACATGTCCACCTGGCCGGACGTATGCGATCTGATCCGGCCGGAGGAGATCGCCAAGGTCATCCCCGAGGTGATCACCCAGGAGGAACAGGGCACCGCCAACGCGGTCGGCTCCTACAAGTCCCGGGGCCCGGCGCTGCGCAGCACGACCTGCCTGTACACGATGACCTCCAAGCGCGGCTTCGGCTACAGCAACGTGATCAAGGTGAACATCCAGTTCGACAACATCGACGCTCCCAAGGAGCTCGACTACTCCTGGAACCTCGGCAAGAACAGCGCGCAGCGGGTCGCGTCCGACTTCAAGGCGATCGGTACGGCGGGGGGCGCCGACGACGCCTACTACTCGAGCAACACCCTGCGGCTGCGCAAGGGGCAGTACGTCCTCCAGATCGGCGGTACGGGCAGCCTCACCAAGGAGGGCACCGACTCGCCCTGGTCCGGCTGGCAGGGCGAACTGCTGCCGAAGTTCATCTCGACCATCACCGCCAAGATCTGAGCCCGTCGCACCGGGCGCCCGGCGGGGCGGCGACCGCCACCCGCCGGGCCACAGGTCTACTCGTCGCGGTGCACCGTGTTCGGGGCGAAGCCCGGGAGGCAGACGGCGATGTAGTCGGCGCCCTCGGTCGTCCTGGTGCTGTAGCGCACCCACTCGCCGGCGGCGGTGTGGATGCCCTGGCCGGCGGCGACCTCCTGGCTGCCGCCCTCGAACTCGACGGTCAGCACGCCGCGCAGGACGACCGTGTACTCGTCGAACTCGGGGCGCTGGCCCGGCTCCTCCCAGCCGCCCGGGCTGGTCATGTGCGCGATGCTGAGCGCCTCGTCGCCGGTGTTGACCCGGCCGACGAACTCGCGAATGGTCTTGGGGATGTTGCCCGCCGCCTCGACGACCGTGGGCTTTTCGATGAAGTTCGGCATGGGCCCATCCTGTCCCAGAGCGCCGATAAATCGTTGGCGGCCCCGCCCGGCCGCTTGGGACCGTGTCGACGGCGCGGATTCACCGCGAGGCGAGCGCAGGGAAGGGGCGGGGCATGTCCACACTCAGGGTCACGGTCGAGCGGTTGGTCGTGCACGCACACCCGAACGCCGACGCGCTGGAGCTGGCCCAGGTCGGGCTGTACCGCGCCGTGGTCGCCAAGGGTGCCTATGCCACCGGTGACGTGGCGCTGTACATCCCGGAGCAGGCGGTGCTGCCGGACCCGCTGATCGAGGAGCTCGGGCTCACCGGGCGGCTCGCCGGGTCGGCGAAGAACCGGGTCCGGGCGATCCGGCTGCGCGGCGAGCTGTCCCAGGGCATCGTGTGCCGGCCTGCCGCGTTGGCGGGCCTGGACCGGGCCGCCGCGCTCGCCGCCGACGAGGACTTCGCCGAGCTGCTGGGCATCGTCAAGTGGGTGCCGCCGATCCCCGTGCACATGAGCGGCGACATCGTGTCCGCGGCCGAGTTGCTGCCGTGGGTCGACATCGAGAACGTACGGCGCTACCCGGCGCTGTTCACCGCCGGCGAGCCGGTGGTGGCGACCGAGAAGATCCACGGGACCGCGTGCCTGTACACCTATGTGGCCGACACCGGCGAGAGCTTCGTCTCCTCGAAGGGCTTCGGCGCGCGGTCGCAGGCGTTGGTCCGGGACGAGTCCAACCTCTATTGGCGCAGCGTGCTCGCGCACCGGCTGCCCGAGGTCGCCGCGGCGTTGGCCGCGCGCTTCGGCGCGGCCCGGGTGGGCGTGTTCGGCGAGGTGTTCGGGCAGGGTGTGCAGGACCTGGCGTACGGCGCGCAGGGTCGATCGGAGCTGCCGGGCTACGCGGTCTTCGATGTCGCGTTCGCGGACGCCGCCGGTGTGGTGCGCCGGGTGGACGCCGAGCAACTCGCGGACCTGCTCGCCGGGTTGCCGGTCGCGCCGCCGGTGGTGCCGACGTTGTACACCGGGCCCTACGACGAGGCCGCGCTGTTGGCCCTGGCCGAGGGCCGGGAGACGGTCTCGGGCACGGGTGCGCACCTGCGGGAGGGGCTCGTGGTGCGCCCGGCCCGGGAGCGGTACAGCGACGTGGTCGGCGGGCGGGCGATCGGCAAGATCGTCTCCGCGGCCTACCTCACCCGCAAGGGCGGCACCGAGTACGAATAAGGGCTCGGGCGTGGCCCACCGCCCTGGGCCGAATGAGAGAGGATGGCGTGCATACGTCTGGAGAGGATCCTTCATGAGCATCGACCCGTCCTCGCTTCCGAGGTCGACCTTCGTTCCGGCCGCACCGGTCGTCAAGCCGTCGGCGGATCTGATCAATCAGGTCCTCGACGAGCTTCAGGTGAACCATTTCACCGACGAGGAAGGTGACATCTGCGCGCCGTGGGACGGCTTCCGCGTCTACTTCATGCTGCGCGGTGACAAGCACGAGATCTTCACGGTCCGGATGTTCCTCGATCGTGCGTTCGACCCGGCCGAGCGGCCGCGGATGCTGGAGCTGCTCGACGAGTGGCACCGCCAGTTCTTCTGGCCCAAGGTCTACACGCACGAGCACGAGGACAAGCTGCGGCTGATCGGCGAGGCCCAGCTCGACTGCGAGCCCGGCATCAACCGCGAGCTGTTCGTGTTCACCACGCGTGCGTGGATCAGCACGTGTATCTCGTTCGGGAACTGGATCAACGAGCAGTACGGCCCCGAGGACGAGCCGGCCGCCGACGACCAGGCGTAACCGCCGCGCCCGTGTGTGGGGGCACCCACCCCCACTCACGGGCGCCGGTTTCCGCTCGGCCGGGCCCGCTCAGCCGGTCGCCGCGAGCCGCTTGGCCGCCTCCTCCAACACCTCGACCCGCTTGCAGAAGGCGAACCGCACCAGCGGCCGGCCGACCTCGACGTCGTCGAAGAAGACCACCTCGGGGATCGCGACCACACCGCGCAGCTCGGGCAGCCGACGGCAGAAGTCCAGGCCGTCCGTGTAGCCGAGTGCGGTGATGTCGGTGGTGGTGAAGTACGTGCCCTGCGGTTCGTACACGGTCAGCCCGGCCGCGCGCAGGCCGCCGCCGAGCAGGTCGCGCTTGTGTCGCAGATCCTCGCGCAGGCCGCCGAAGTAGTCGTCCGGCAGCCGCAGCGCGTGCGCGATGGCGGGTTGGAACGGCGCGCCGGACGTGTAGGTCAGGAACTGCTTGGTCGTGCGTACCGCCGCGATCAGTTCCCGGGGCGCGCACACCCAGCCGACCTTCCAGCCGGTGAACGAGAAGGTCTTGCCCGCCGAGGAGATGGTCACGGTGCGCTCGCGCATGCCCGGCAGGGTGGAGATCGGGATGTGCTCGCCGGTGTAGACCAGGTGTTCGTACACCTCGTCGGTGACCACGATCAGGTCGTGTTCGATCGCGATCTCGGCGATCGTCTCCAGCTCGGCCCGGGTGAGCACGGTGCCGGTCGGGTTGTGCGGGCTGTTGAGCATGATCACCCGGGTGCGCTCGGTGATCGCCGCGCGCAGCTCGGCCGGGTCCGGTCGGAAGTGCGGGGGGCGCAGGGTGACGCCGACCCGGCGTGCGCCGGCCATCGCGATGCAGGCCGCGTACGAGTCGTAGAAGGGTTCGAGCGCGACCACCTCGTCGCCCGGTTCGAGCAGTGCGAGCAGGGCCGCGGCGATCGCCTCGGTCGCGCCGGTGGTGATCAGCACCTCGGAGTCGGGGTCGAAGGTCTGCCCGTAGAAGCGCTGCCGGTGCTCGGCCACGGCCAGGCGCAGGTCGGGGATGCCGTCGCCCGGTGGGTATTGATTCGCGCCGTCGCGCATGGCGGCGACGGCGACCTCGATCACCTCCGCCGGGCCGTCGGTGTCGGGGAAGCCCTGGCCCAGGTTGATCGCGCCGGTGCTGCGGGCGAGGGCGGACATCTCGGCGAAGATCGTGGTGCCCAGGCCGTCCAGGTGTCGGGCCAACAGCGGTCGGTTCATCCGTACGGCTCCTTCGCGGGGTTCGGTCTACCCGCCCATCCTCGCGTGCGGGTCGGGGCCGCTCACAGGGTGTCCTTCACCCATTCGTGTCGGTGCCTTTCACCTTCACGGGTGACGACGTTGCGCCTTTGGGCGCCTACCGTGAGTCATGTCCCCTGGTTTGCAGCCGATTGTCGCCCCCGGGAGCCTCCCGTGGGTCTTCCCCGTTGCCCGGACAGATGAGCGCGAGAATGCACGCCACACTCACCACCACGTACACCGACACCCGTGCGGACGCCCTCGGCTGGTGCCTGGGCCTGCCGCCGCTGCCCGCGCTGGCCGAGCGCACCGTCGAGCTCGGAGGGCTGACGCTGGAGCTGCGGCTGCTGGGCGCGTCGCACCAGATGTTGATCAGTCCCGTCCGGGGGGAGGACGCGCCGGTGTCGGAGACCGTCGCGTGCGTGCCGGGCGCGGCCGGCCCGCTGCCCGCCCGGGCGGCCACTCGGCTCGGCCGCTGGGAGTACGAGTTCACCGCGCTGACCCAGGGTTTCGAGGATGCCGCGTTCGTCGCCCGGGTGCGCGAGATCGTCACCCTGGCCGGCGGGCACCGGTACGGCCTGATCGGCCGATATCCGGGGCTGCCGTACGCGGTCACCGCGATGGTGGTCGAGGGGTGCGGGGCCGGCGCGGTCTGGTCCACCTGGCACACCTATCCGCAGGAATGCCGGATCGTGAACACTCGGAGCCGCGCGATGTGACGATCGCACGAAGGGATCCGACACAATGACGCCCCATCAGGTGATCGGACGACGATGGGGGACGGCGGCATGTTCAGGGACCTTGCCGAAGGGGTCGGCTACGCGTTCGCGTTCGGGGGAGTGGGCATCGTGCTCATGGTCCTCGGCTTCGTCCTCGTGGACGTGTTGACGCCCGGCAACCTCGGCCGACAGATCTGGATCGAACGCAATCGCAACGCGGCCCTGGTGCTCTCCTCGGCGCTGCTGGGCGTGGGCATGATCGTCACCACGTCGATCGCGACCACCTACGACGAGTTCGGCAAGGGCCTCGCCTCCACGGCGATGTTCGGCGTCTCCGGATTGATCCTGATGGCTATCGCCTTCCTGGCGATCGACCTGGTCACCCCGGGCCGACTGGGCGCCACCGTGGTCGAGCGGGAACCGCACCCGTGCGTGTGGGTCACCGCGTCCTCGCAGATCTCGATCGCCGCGATCGTGTCGGCGTGCATCGCCTGACCCGGGGTCGACCCGGCCGCGCGCCGGGTCGGTGAGCCGCGCTCCTTCCCCTGCCTCCCGAACTAGCCGGTTCGGGTGAACCGTCGGCGCGTTCGACGCCATCCGCTTCCTTCGGCCCTACCGTGCTCGGGGTGAACTCCCCCGTGCCGGGCGCGCCGACCATCGCGCGCGTGTCCGCGGTCCGCCCGCGCCCGGCCGCGATCGCGCCCGGGCCGGCGCGGTTCGTGGTCCTGCTCGCGGTGCTGGTCTGCGCGGCGTGCGGGTTGATCTACGAGCTCGCGCTGGCCGCGCTCGGCGGCACGCTGGGCGGCGACCCGGTGGTGGAGACCTCGATCGTGCTCTCGGTGATGGTCTTCGCGATGGGCGTCGGGGCGCTGGCCGCCAAGCCGTTCGCGCGCCGGGCCGCGGCGGCGTTCGTCGCCGTCGAGATCCTGCTCGCGGTGTGCGGCGGGATGTGCGCGACCGCGCTGTACGCCGCGTTCGCCTGGTACGACGTCTACCGCTGGCCGATGATCGCCGTCTCGGCCGTGCTCGGGCTGTTGATCGGGGCCGAGATCCCGCTGCTGATGACGCTGGTGCAGCGCATTCGCCCCCAGGAGGCGGGCAGCGCGGTGGCCGACCTGTTCGCGGCCGACTATGTGGGCGCGCTGATCGGCGGCCTGCTCTTTCCGTTCCTGCTGCTGCCGCACCTGGGTCAACTGCGCACCGTGTTGCTCGCCGGCGTGGTCAACGCGATCGTGGGCGCGCTCGTGGTGTTGTGGCTCTTCCGCGTCGACCTGCGGCTTCGGCTGCGGGTGGGGATGTACGCGGCGGTGGGCGCGGCGCTCGCGCTGCTGGCCGGCACCTGGCTGGCCACGCCGGCCTTCGAACGGGCCGCGCGCGACGCGCTCTACGACGGGGACGTGGTGTCCGCCCGGGAGGACGTGGTGCTCACCCACACCGGGGCCGGACCCGAGTTGTACGTGGACGGCGAGCGTCGGGTGGCCGCCCCGGGGGCGAACGAGGCCGCCCAGGCGCTGGTGCACCCCGCGATGGCGGGCCGGCACGAGCGGGTGCTCGTGCTCGGCGGCGGCGACGGGCTGGCGCTGCGCGAGGTGCTGCGCTACCCGGCCGTGCGCGAGGTGGTGCTGGTGGTCGCGCGGGTGGCCGAGACCGCGCCCGCGCGCACCGATCCGGCGCTGCGCGCGTTGGCCGGTGACGCGTTCGCCGATCCGCGCGTGCGGGTCGTCGGCGCCGACGCCTTCGCGTGGGTGCGGGCCGCCCCGGCGCGCTTCGACGTGGTCGTGGCCGACCTGCCCGGGCCGACCACGGGCGCCGCCGCGCGGCTGTACACGCAGGAGTTCTACGGCCTGACCCGGACCGTGTTGCGCCCGGCCGGCCGGATCGTGGTGCACGCCCCCGCGCCGGACGCGCACCCGCGCGCCTACTGGTGCGCGGAGGCCGGGCTGCGCGCCGCCGGACTGCGCACGGTGCCGTATCGGGTCACCGTGCCGGGCCCGGCCGACCGGGGCTTCGTGCTCGCCGCGGTCGCGCCCGGCACCGGGCTGCGGGCCGCCGACGACGCGCCGGACGCGGCCGCGGTGCCGTTCCTGGCGGCCGAACGGCTGGCCCGGGCCGACTGGTTCCCGCCGCACGAGGCGCGGGTGGATGTGCCGCCGTCCACCCTGAACCACCCGCGCATCGCCGACTACGTGCGCGGGTGAGCAGCCCCCGCCCGTCTCTCGGCGACCTCGTCCCGGCACTCAGCGGATCGACATGTACGCCCGAAACGCCTTGTGCAGCGTCGGTACCACCGGGTACTCCCACTCGCCCAGGTTCTCCACGACCCGGCCGTTGGTACCCAACTTCCAGCGCAGCACGCCGAACAGCCGGTCGTCCGGGTCGATCACCGCGCTGACCCCGCGCATGTCGTAGACCGGCACGCCACGTTCGTACACGTCCTGGATCATCCGCCACTGGAGCGCGTGGCTGGGGCGCACGCCGCGCCCGTGGTCGGTGGACGCGCCGGTCTGGTACCAGACCCGCGAGCCCGCGCTGATCAGCGTGTGCGCGGCCAGCAGCCGGTCCTCGAAGCGGGCCAGGTAGAGCTTCATCCGGCCTGCCGACTCGGTGTTGAGGGCTCGGAACTGTCTTTCGTAGTAGGGCAGCTCGCGGCCAAGTCGGAAACCGTTGCGGCGCTCGGTGACCTGGAGCAACTCGAAGAACGCGGGCAGGTCCTCGTAGCCGCCCACGGTGATGTCCACGCCCGACTTGCCCGCCTTGGCGATCGCCCGCTTCCACTCCTGGTTGAAGCCCGCCTTGACCTGGTCCAGCGACCGGTCCTCGAAGGGCAACTCGAAGGTGTACCGGGGCTGCGCGTCCGCGCCGTCGCCGGACGCCCGCCAACCCAGGTCGCCCAGTCGCAGTGCGACGGTGGCGCCGAGCGGGTCGATCTCGTCGGGGGTGACCCGGTCCAGGTGCTTGAGGCCGTGCTTGACCGCGTCCTTGACGGTCTGCGCCTGCCACCGCCGGTGGGCCAGCGGGGGACCCATCCGCACGGTGAACACGTTCCGCTTGCGCATGTGTTCGATCAGCGGGTCCAGCCAGCGTTGTGGATTGGGATCGACCCAGTCGATCACCGGACCTTCGGGGAGGTAGGCGAACCAGTACGGCACCTTGGGCATCTTGCGGTACAGCACCAGGGCCGACCCGACCACCGCTCCGTTCGCGTCGTACCAGCCGATCCCCTCGCTGCGCCAACCCTCCTTGACCACGGCCCAGGACGGGTATTGCAGGAAGCCCGCGTCGCCGCGTCCGTCCAGATGGGCCAGGTGCGCGTCGGAGGTCAGCGTGGCGACCCGCAGCCTCGAACCGCCGGGCGCGGCGGATGCGGGGGTGCCGGCGGCGGGTGCGGTGGGCGCCGCGGCGGGAACGTTCGAGCGCGCGGGCGGCGCCGGGAGCAGCGTGACCACGGGACGTCTCCTCGGGGACGGAGGGATGCGGGGGAGCCCCGCATTTCTTTAAGAGCCCGTGGCAGCGGGTTTCGTCACCAAGAAATTCGAATGCAACGGAAGTGGTCTCCCGAGGACTCAGACAACGGGGGAGCATGTCGCAAACCCCGATCGAGGCCGAATTGGAGTCGTTTGTGAGCCATGTCGTCTCGGCGCCGCCCGGGGGCAGGCACGCTCGCGATGAGAACCGCGACGCCGCGTCCGGGACACCCGCCGCCTCGTCGACGCGGGTGCCCGTGCCGGTTCGCGCTCGGGCCGCGGGGGGCGCCGACACCGCTCGCGGCCGGTCGGTGCTGCGCGGTGGCGCGAGCCTGGCCCTGGGCTCCGCGGTGTCCCGGCTGACCGGCTTCGTGCGCAGCGCGACGGTGGTCGCGGCGCTGGGCACCGGCTTGTTCGCCGACGGCTACAACGTCGCGAACACGGTGCCCAACATCCTCTACATCCTGCTCGTCGGCGGCGCGCTCAACTCGGTCCTGGTGCCGCAACTGGTGCGCGCCGCCCGGCGGGACGCGGACGGCGGAGCCGGCTACACCGACCGGCTGCTGACCGCGGTCGGCTGCGTGTTGCTGGTGCTGACCGTCGTGGGCGTGCTCGCCGCGCCCGCGATCGTGTCGGCCTACGCGGACTACGACGGCGCGCAGCGCGATCTGACCATCGCGCTGGCCCGGATGTGCCTGCCGCAGATCCTCTTCTACGGTGTGTTCGCCCTGGTCGGCGAAGTGCTCAACGCACGGGGGCGGTTCGGGCCGATGGCCTGGACGCCGATCCTGAACAACATCGTGGTGATCGCGGTCTTCGGGTCCTTCCTGTTGGTCGCGCACGACGTGCGGGACGCGGCGGGCATCACCCCCGCGCAGGCCCGCCTGCTCGGCCTGGGCACCACGCTGGGGATCGTGGTGCAGGCGGCGGCGCTGCTGCCGTACCTGCGTGCCGCCGGGGTGCGTTGGCGACCGCGGTTCGACTGGCGCGGGCACGGCCTGGGCACGCCGCTGCGGATGGCCGGCTGGGCGGTCGCCATGGTCGGTGTCTCCCAGTTGGGCTACTGGCTGGTCACCCGGCTCGCGGTCGAGGTCTCCGACAAGGCGGTCGAGTCCGGGCTCGGCCACGGTGTGGGCTACACCGCGTACGCCAACGCGCAGTTGTTGTGGATCGTCCCGCACGGCGTGGTCACCGTGTCGATCGTGACCATGCTGATGCCCCGGATCAGCCGGGCCGCGGCGGACGGACACCCGGCTCTGGTCCGCGAGTCGATCTCCCGGGGCCTGCGGCTGAACGCGCTGGTGATCGTGCCGGTGTCGTTCCTGTTCCTGGCGCTGGGCCCGCAGGTGACCGCGGTGGTCTTCCAGCACGGTGTCACCACCGAGGCGGACACCCGCGCGATGGGACTGATGCTGACCGCGTTCGCGCCCGGGCTGATCGCGTACTCGGCGCAATACCTGATCCAGCGCGGGCTGTACGCGATCCAGGACGCCCGCACGCCGTTCTGGGCCAATGCCGCGATGACCGCGGCCGGGGCGTTGTTCTCGCTGCTGGCCTTCTGGACACTGCCCGCCGAGTGGGCGGTCACCGGGATGGCCGCCGGGTACAGCGTGGCGCAGCTCATCGGGCTGGTCTGGCTGGCCCTGGTGCTGCGCCGGCGGCTGCGCGGCCTGGACACGATCCGGGTCGCCCGCACCCACCTGGGCCTGGCGATCGTCTCGGCCGGCGCGGCGGGCGGGTCGTGGTTGTTCGCCCGCTGGTGTGCGCACGCGTTCGGCGCCGGGCCGGTGGGCGCGGCGGTCGCGTTGGCGGGCGCCGCGGTGTTGTTCGCGGGACTGGTCGTACCGGTCGCCTATCCGCGGGTGCGCCGGTTGTGGTTGCCCGCCGAGCCGGCGGTCCCGGACCCCGATCCGGTCGAGACGCCGCGGGTGATCGACCCCGACGCGCCGACCGGGCGACACCGCCGGGTGTGATGGGGTGGGTGGTAGCCGCCGACCGTCCGGGTCGGTCCACGGGCGCGCCGGTCGAGTACCGTGCGCCGCCATGAACGGGGAGAACGGATGCAGTACGAAGTCGTCGTGCCGATCCCGGTGCGATCGGTCTGGGACACCTTCCACGACGCCGAACGCCTGGCCCAGTGCGTGCCCGGCCTGCTGTTGGACGCGCCGGCCCGAACGGGGGCCGAGGGAATCGAGCTGACCGGCCGGTGGCAGGTGCGGGTCGGCGCCGACACGGTCACCTATCGCGGCAGGCTGCGGCTCGCGGACGCGGTCGAGCCGCTGGCGCTGGTCGCGAGTGTGGCGGGCGCCGAGGGCGCGGGCGACGACGGCGCGGGTTCCTTCGACGCCGAGTTCACCGTGCGGCTGGACGACCTGGCGGCGGACGAGGAGGACGAGCCGAGCGAGACCCGGATCGTGTTCGCCGACACGGCGAAGCCGACCGATCCGGGTGACCCGGACGCGGACGGCGATGCGGGGGCGCGGGCCGCCGCGTTCGCCCGGGCCGCCGACCTGTTCGCCGCGGCGCTGGCCGACGAACTGGCCCCGGAGCCGGCGGCGGACACCCCGTTCGAGCCGGTCGAGCCGATCGTGGATCCCTTCGCGACGCCGCGGACCCGGTCCCGGCAGCCGCAGCCGACGCCGCGACCGGCCGTGCTCGATGGGGAGCCGGATCTGTGGTCCGAGGCCGGCCACGGCACCGGTCGGGCCGCGCGGCGCGCGCTCCGGGCCCTGGTGCCCGCCCTCGGCGCGCTGCTCGTCTGGCGTCTGGTGCACGTCCGTCGCCGCCGCGCCGGTTAGGCTCCGGTGCCATGAATGCCGACCGCGATGCACTCCTCGACCAGATCAAGACCAAGGCCGTCGTGCACGGCAAGGTCGTCCTCTCCTCCGGCCGGGAGGCGGACTACTACGTCGACCTGCGCCGGATCACCCTGGACGGCGAGGCGGCCCCGCTGGTCGGCCGGGTCATGCTGGAGCTGACGTCGGACCTGGAGTTCGACGCGGTGGGCGGGCTGACCCTGGGCGCCGACCCGGTCGCCGTCGCGATGGTGCACGCCGCCGCCGCGCAGGGGCGCAAGCTGGACGCGTTCGTGGTGCGCAAGGCCGGCAAGGCGCACGGTCTCCAGCGCCGCATCGAGGGTCCGGACGTGAAGGGCCGCCGGGTGCTGGCCGTCGAGGACACCTCCACCACCGGCGGCTCGGTGCTGACCGCGGTGGAGGCGCTGCGCGAGGCCGGCGCCGAGGTCGTCGCGGTCGCGGTGATCGTCGAGCGCGGTGCCGCGCCGACGGTGGAAAAGGCCGGCCTGGAGTATCGGGTCGCCTACCATCTGCAAGATCTCGAACTCGATTAGTACCGGGCGAGTACCGGGCGCGTACATTCCGTCGACGGCCGCACCGTGTGATGCCTTGCGCATTCACCGGGCGGCCGTTGCTTTTTTCGTGGATTTGGATATTGTCGAAGCAGTTCCGACGTCGGCGCATCCGCCGACCGGACTTCCCGGGGGGGAAGTATGAATTCGTCGTGTATGTCGTCCTGCGCGCACTCGCCGCGATCTCGCGGCTGAGTCGATTCGCGCCGAACAGGACGTGGACACCTCTGCCCTTTCCCCTCGGGCCGCCGGGTCGGTTCCCCGTCCGACCCGGCGGCCACCTTCGCCGACGGCACCGCGCCCGGCGTGTGTGCCGGTCCCCCCGGTGCCTCCCGGCGCCGCGGGAACCGTGGTGCTCCACCGGACGGTGGACACCGCACCGAAAGCCGCCCTGCCTCCGGTCCCCGTCCGGGGGCAGGGTGTTTTCGTCTCCCCGTAATAGTCGCGGACCGACCCGACGCACGGCGACGGAAAAAGGTTGTACGCCTGCGCATTTCAATATGGGTGATCTCGACGCCGGCCCGGACAACGAAAAGCGGCGGGGTGCCAATGGCA
>NZ_JBHZAV010000203.1:0-16764 GCF_042754445.1 Embleya sp. NPDC059213 | reverse complement strand
GCGCGGGGCGGGGGGGGGGGGTTGTTCGGGGTTGGGGGGCGGGGGGGGGGGGCCCCCGCCCCTGCCCCCGCCCCGGGGGGCGCCCCCCCGCCGCCCGGCCCCCCCCTCCCGCCCCGCGGCCCGCGGGCCCCCCCCCCACTCCCGGTGGCCGCCCCCCCCCCGTCCAACCCCCCTTCTTGCCCCCCCCCCGCGGCCCGTCGGGCGGGCGCCGGGGCGCCGCGCGGGCCCGTCAGGCGGCGGCGCGATCGCGCAGCCGGCGCGGCGGGGGCTTGGGCTTGGGCGGCTTGCCGAACGCCTCGAACGCGCCCACCGCCGAGATCACCAGCGAGATCGCGGTCAGCCCACCGAGGGCGCCGAAGAAGTCGGTCAGCGCCTTCGTGCGCTCGGCGTCGCCGGTGACCAGGATCAACAGGCCCAGCAGCGCTCCGGCGATCGCCATCGCGCCCACCATGCGGGCGAACTCGATCACCTCGTACCGGACCCGATCCATCCCCCGAGCCGGCGGTCGCCACGGCAGCGGCCCGCCGAGGAAGTGGTAGCCCACCCGCTGGTCCACCCACCGGATCGCCCGGTGGCCGAACATCACGGTGATCCCGATGTACAACGCGGCGATCCCGTGCCGCGCGCCGGCGGTGGCGCCGCCGCGCAGGTCCACCACGGCGACCACGAGCAGGATCACCTCCAGCAGCGGCGTGCCGTACAGGAACACGTTGCTCAGCCGGCGACGCCGCAGGGCATAGCGGCTCAGCAGGCCCAGGGCGATCAACACCCAAAAGCCCACCTCGCAGGCCACGATCATGGCGACGACCACGGTGATCACCTCCTCGGAGCGGGGCCGGGCGGCTCGCCCCGGGGGGACGAGAGCACCGGCGAACGGACTCCACCAGCCTCTCGCGCGGACGCGGCCCGGGGATCGTCGGCAGGTGGGATTCCGGCCTACAGACAACGATGTAGCGGGCGTCGGCGCGGTATCGAGGGCCCGTTGACCCGCCCGCCGGATACTGTGCAGGCAAGGCCGAACAGCAGGGAGAGCACATGGCGCAGGAGCAGCCGGACGGTCGGGTCATGGTCGAGTTGGTGGACCCCCAAGGGAACACGATCGGCCTCGCGGAGAAACTGGAGGCTCATCAGCCGCCGGGTCTGCTGCACCGTGCGTTCTCGGTCTTCCTCCTCGACGACGAGGGCCGGGTGTTGATGCAGCGTCGGGCGCTGACGAAGTATCACTCGCCGGGCCGATGGTCCAACACGTGTTGCAGCCACCCGTTTCCGGGCGAGGACCCCAGGGACGCGGTGCTGCGCAGACTGAACGAGGAGCTGGGCGTCAAGCCCACCACGCTCGAATCGGCCGGCCTGGTGACCTACGACGTCACCGACGAGGTCTCGGGCCTGGTCGAGAAGGAGTTCAACCACCTCTTCGTCGGCCTGGCCGGCGACGATCTGGGGCTCGACCCGGAGGAGGTCGACGACGTCGCGTACGTGCCGTTGGCCGAACTGGACGCGTGGCTGGCCGCACACGAGCACACCGCGTGGCTGAGCGCGGTGCTCGACCCGGTCCGGGAGCCGCTCGCGGCGCTCGCCGCGCGCTGAGCACACGACGACGCGAAGGGCGGGTCCGGAACCCCGGACCCGCCCTTCGCGGTGCGCGGGCTCAGACCTGCGGCGGCTTGGTGCCCTGTTCGGGCCAGGTCGGCGCGGGCGCCGGGACCAGCGTGCCGTGATCCGGCTTGGGCGCGGGGCCGCCGAAGACGTACTCCGTGCGCAGTTGCCGGAACGCGCCGGTCGCCGCGCCCTTGTCCACCACGGTCGTGCTCACCTCCGAGTACGCGGGCAGGTGCGTGGCCGGGTCGATCCAGAACACCGCGCGCACCGGCGAACCGCTCTGCTGACCGAAGTTCTCGATCTGGTACGGCCCCTTGGTGAAGTCGGGGATGGTGGCGCGGAACGCCTTGAGCAGCAGATCGGTGTTGACACTGGAGCCGGCGCCGCTCGGCTGCGGCTTGAGGTCCACGGTCAGCCGCAGGTACGACTTGCCCTTCTGCTGCGCCGGTTCCACCGCCGAGGGGGTCAACCAGCCCGGCGTGGCTTCGAGTTGGGCGGCGAACGTCTTGGCCTGCTCGGCGGTCAGGCCGGTCGGCAGGATGCCGTCACCGACGTACTTGCCCTCCCGGGCCATGTCCACCACGCACGGGCGCTTGGTGTCGGTCCACTGCTTGAGCGCGTTGTTGTAGCTCCACTCCTTGCCCGCCTCGCACGACGAGCGCTTGATCGGCGCGTTCGCGGCGACCTGGTACGCGCGGTCGGTGAACGCGGTCTTGCCGGCGGCGTCGTACCAGGACCACAGGTCCTCGCGGACCGTCTGCTCCTTGCCGGTGTCACCGGTCGCGGTCCGCACCCCGTGGTACTCGACCACCTGCTGGGTGGTGGTCGCGGCCAGCAGCGCGGCCCAGACCGACTTCGGATCCTGGTCGCCCTTGCCGGCGGGTGCCGCGCCGCCGGTCGGCGCCCCCGTGCCGCCCGCCTTCTTGTCCTGCCCGCCCTTGTCGTTCTTGTCGCCGGAGTCGGACGAGCACCCCGTCAGGACGACGGCGGCGGTCAGGCCCGCCGCCGTCCAGGTGCTCCACCGTCGTCCCATGCCCCCGTGTCGCATGCACAGCTCCTCGAATCGTCGAACGCTCCGTCAGCAGGCATACCGTACGCGTGAGCGAGCCGGGCGGGCCGGCCGGCGCCCGCCCGGCGGCCGGTCCGTCAGGCGAGCGAGAGCGCGGCCAGCGCCGCGTTGACGATCGATCCGGGCAACAGGTCGTGCAGCTCGTACAGATCCTCGATCCGGCCGGTCTGGCCGAACTGGTCCACGCCCAGCGGCACACTCGGCACGCCGAGCGCCGAGCCGAGCCAGGCGAGCGTGTGCGAGGACGAGTCGTGCACGGTGACCACCGGCGCCCGATGCGGGAACGCGGTGCGCAGCGCGCCCGGCGCGGAAGGCGTGGTCGCGGTGCGCACCCCTTGGCGCAGGGTGCGCTGCCAGGCAGCGTAGAGCCGGTCGGCCGAGGTGATGTCCACGACGTGCGCCGCGATGCCCTCGTCGCGCAGCTCGTGCGCGGCGGTCAGCACCTCGGGCAGCACCGCGCCGGAGGCGGCCAGGTAGACCGTGGGCGCGCCGGGCAGATCGGGCGCCTCCAGCAGTCGGTAGGCGCCCGCGAGCACCTGGCGGCGCAACAACGCGTCGCCGAGTCGGGTCCGGGCGGCCTCGAACGGCGCCTGGTCGATCGGCCGGGTGGTCAGCCGGAAGTAGTAGGCGCCGTTGTCCGGTTCGACACCGTGGTCCGGGCCACCGGCGATCCGGCCCACCGCGTCGCACAACAACCAGTCCAGCGCGGTGCCGTAGGCGGGCTCGATCAGCGTGGTGCCGGGCAGTTCGAGCCCGATCGACGCGGTGATCGTGGACTGGTGCGCGCCGCCCTCGGGAGCGAGCGTCACGCCGGAGGGGGTGCCGGCCACGATGAATCGCGAGCCGGAGTAGACGGCGTGGATGAACGCGTCCAGGCCGCGGCACACGAACGGGTCGTAGACCGTACCGATCGGGATCAGCGGTTGCCCGGACAAGTCGCCCGCGAGGCCGAGCTGTTCGAGCAGCAGGAACAGGTTCATCTCGGAGATGCCCAGTTCGATGTGCTGCCCGCTCGGGCCCTCGATCCACTTCAGCGCACCCTCGCCGGACCACGCGCGGCGGTCGGTGGGCGCGAACACGCCGGTGCGGTTGATGAAGCCGGCCAGGTTGGTGGAGGTGGCCACGTCGGGCGCGGTGGTCACCAGGTACGGCGCCAGCGCGGGGTCGCGGGAGAGCTCGACCAGGACCCGGCCGAAGGTCTCCTGGGTGGAGACCGGCTTGGTCATCCGCTGACCGGTGGCGGCGGCGACCGCGACGCCGAGCGGGCCCGGCTTGGGGGCGCGGGCCAGGTACTCGCGGCGCTGCCCGGCCAGGATGCCCTCGGGGGTGGCGGCGTCGAAGCGGTCCCACTCGGTGCGCTCGGTCAGTCCGAACCCGGTGCGCAGCGTGGCGACCTGTTCGGTGCTCAGCAGCGCGGAGTGGTTGCGCGGGTTGCCCGCGATCGGCAGGCCCCAGCCCTTGACGGTGTACGCGAAGACCACGCTGGGTCGATCGGTGACCGCGTCGCAGCGCCGGTAGGCGTCGAGCAGGGCGGCGATGTCGTGCCCGCCCAGGTCGGTGACCAGCGCGTGCAGTTCGGCGTCGGGCACGTCCGCGACGGTGGCCGCGACGTCGGCCGGCGCGCCGTCCAGGAAGTGCGCGCGCACGTCCCGGTCGGCGAGGCCGAACAACGCCTGGTACTGCTCGTTGGGCATCGCGTCGATCCACGCCTTGAGCGCCGCACCGCCGGGCCGCTCGAACGCGGCCTGGAGCCGGCGGCCGTACTTGACCTCGACCACATGCCAGCCGGCCGCCTCGAACTGGCCGCGCCACTGGTCGATCCGCACCCCGGGCACCACCCGGTCCAGCGACTGCCGGTTGAAGTCGACCAGCCACATCACATTGCCCAGGCCCTGGGTGGCCGGGTCCGCGATGGCCTCCCAGATGTTGCCCTCGTCCAACTCGGCATCGCCCAACAGGGCGACGAAGCGGGACGCCGGTCGCGGCCCGAAGTGCGCGTCCACGTATCGCCGGGCGGCGGCGCCGAACAGCGGGGCCGCGGCGCCCAGGCCGACCGAGCCGGTGGAGAAGTCCACCCATTCGCGGTCCGGGTCCTTGGTGCGGCTGGGGTACGACTGGAGCCCGCCCTTGGCGCGCAGCGTGGTCAGGTACGCCCGGTCCAGGTTGCCGAGCAGGTACTGGATCGCGTGGAAGACCGGCGACGCGTGCGGCTTGACGCTGATCCGGTCCGGGCCGTCGAGGTGCGCGAACCACAGCGCGGTCATCGCGGACACCAGCGACGCCGAGGACGCCTGGTGGCCGCCGACCTTGATCCCGTCCGGGTTCGGCCGGTCGTGGTTCGCGGAGTCGACGATGCGCGTGGCGAGCCAGAGGATGCGGCGCTGGACCGCCTCCAGGACCGGCAGGTCGATGCCGAGCGCGGCCGCGGCGTGGTCCGTGTCGCTGCGATGCATGGTCACCTCAAGATCGGTTCGGGGTGGCCGAAGCATACGGCGATCGTCTCACCATGCGATACGCGAGGCGGTTCGGGGTCGCTGTCGGTGGCCGTGGATTGACAGAGCGTCCGGGTGCTGTTGGTCTGTCCCGAGCGCCACCGCACCTATCCGATGGATCGTCCCCACGCCTCCGGAGGCATGCCATGGCCCATCCCGCGATACCCGGCGGACCGCCGCCGATCGCGACGCTCACGTCGTACGTCACCAACCACAGATCCGACACGGTCACCGTCCTGGACGTGGTCACCGGCACCGCGCTCGCCACCATCGACGTGCCCGGCGTCCTCGGCGTGGCCGCCGTCCCGGGCGGATCCGTGTACGTCACCTCGCCGGAGCGCGGGGTGATCACCGTGATCGACACCGAGTCGCCGGTCGTGCTGGGCCGGATCGCCGCGCGCTGGCCGTATTCGCCGGTGGCGGCCCCCGACGCGCGCGCCGTCTACTTCGCGTCCTGCCCGCCGGCGGACGACGGCTGCACGCCGTACACGATCGAGGTGCTCAGCACCACGCTGAACACGGTGGTGCGCAGCTACCCGGTGCCCGCCCCGGCCACGGTGCTGGCGCCGGCCCCCGGCGGCGGCCGGCTCTACCTGGGCACCTTCGACCGGGACCTGATCACCGTGCTCGACCTGGCCGACGGCAGCACCACCTCGGGCACGACGAAGGCGCCCCGGGGGCTGGCCTGCGCGCCGGACGGGCTGACCGTCTACGTCGCCGGCGAGGGCGGCGTGGACATCCTGGACGCGGCCACCCTGGGCCGTCTCGGCGCGATCGCGATCGACGGCGGCGCCACCGACGTCGCGGTCTCCCCGGACGGCTCCCGGCTGTACGTGGTGCCCGCCGCCGCCCGCGACCTGCGGATCGCGGACCCGGTCACCCGGGCGGTGATCGGCAGCGTCGACACGCCGAACGCCGGGGCGGTCACGCTCACTTCGGGAGGAACCCGCGCGGTGGTGATGAACGTGGGATCGGGGGACGGCGTCGTCGCGTCGATCGTCGACACGGCCGACGACACGATCCTGTACTCGGTACCGATCGGGCGCAGTCCGTTCCATCAGGCGTTCGTCGGGGCGGCGGGGGCACTGCCGGTGACCCGGACCGGGAGTTGGGCCGCGCCGGTCGATCTCGGCGGCACGATCGTGGGCGGCCCGGGCGTCACGCTCGACCGATACGGGCGGGTCGTGGTCTTCGCGCACGGCGCGGACGCGCACCACGTGTGCACGCGCGCCGAACGCCCGGACGGGGAGTGGACGCCGTGGGTGGACCTGGGGGAGCCGATCGACGGTGCTCCGGTCGCGGCCCGGGCCCTCGACGGGCGGCTCCTGGTGTTCTTCCGTGCCGGAGACGCGCTGCGCCTGTTGTGCCGGGCCGGCGACGACGAGACCTGGCTCGCCGCGCGGACCCTCGCGGACGGCGTGGTCGGCGATCCGGTCGTCGGGTTCGGCGCGTCGGGACGACCGGAGGTCTACTACCGGGGCACCGACGGCGCGCTGTGGCACGTGCGGCCGGACACCGGTGAGGCGGTTGGGGGCCGGCCGGCCGCCGAGCGCCTGGGCGGCGGGCCGGTCGCGGGCGGCATCCCGGCCGGCGCGTCGACGGCCGGGGTGGCCGGGACGGCCGGGATGGCCACGGTTCGCGACGGCGAGGGTCGGCAGGTGCTCGTGCACGTGGACCCGGCCGGTCGGGTGTGGTCGATCCGGCAGCAGGGGCCGGACGGGCCCTGGGCGGAGTTCGAGCCGGTCCTGGACGGTGCGCTGCCGGACCGGCCGCCGACCGTCGCGGTGGGCGCCGACGGGCGGGCACAGGTCGTGGTCGTCGGGGCCGACGGCGCCCTGTGGACCTCGATCGCGGGCAAGGACGGCTGGGGCGAGCCGGAGCCGCTGTTCGGCGCGGTCGGCGGCGCGGTACGCGCGATCGCCGCGGTCGACGGGCGGATCGTGGTCGTCGTCCGCAGCACCGACGGCGTGTTGTGGGTGAAGGGACAAACCGGGCCGGAGACCGACGATCGGAACGAGTACGCGTCGCTCGCACCGGACGCGGCGAGCGACCCGGTGCCGGTGCTGGACGGGAGCGGATGCCTGCGGATCGCCTATCGCGCCGAGGACGAGAGCGTGCGGGTGGTCGGCCAGACCCGGATGTGACGCCGATTCGGGCGCCCGCGACGTGCGGTCGGGGGCGCCCGAGGGGTCGGGCGGGTCCTACGCGAAGCGCTCCTGCAGGGCGGTCAGGCCCGCGCCGTAGGTGCCGTCGGCGAACACCGCCTCGACGGTCTCCACCAGGTCCTCGTCGCTGTCGTAGGTGGCCGACCAGACCACCTCGCTGCCGTCCGGGTGCGGCGTCACCACGAGCGAGCCCACGTAGTCGCGCACCGCCAGCGGCACCTGGATCAGGCGATACGTCATCCGATGCGCGTCCGCGTCGTGGCTGAGCAGCTCCTCGCGCGAGAGCACCTCGCCGTCGATC
Source organism: Embleya sp. NPDC059213 (assembly GCF_042754445.1). NCBI lineage: Bacteria > Bacillati > Actinomycetota > Actinomycetes > Kitasatosporales > Streptomycetaceae > Embleya > Embleya sp. NPDC059213. Next base: position 9,138 of record NZ_JBHZAV010000203.1, on the reverse strand, counting down.
GCGAACGCCCGTACGGCACCCGGGGTGTTGGCGTCGCCGCCGCCCTCGATCGTGCTCGGCGGCACCACCGGGTGCCAGTCGCCGAGGGCGCCGAAGTCGCCGATGACCGCCCAGACCTTGTCCGGTGTGGCGGCGATCACAGCAGAACGTGAGATCTCGTGCATGAAGGCACTCCCATGGGTTCGAAATTACGCGCGTGGAGATGGGACGATGCAATTCGAATCGGTTTCCACGCCGATTCGATCCGGGTCCGCATCGGGTCGCAATACCACCGGGTGGTTGGTGTCCGCCGAATAAATCACCCGACCGATGTGGCCTGTCTCCTGGACGCGGAAACCACTTGGCGCCTAGAACCGTTGCAGGGCCGGACGGGAACGGCGGCGACGAGGCCAGAAAGGGGCGGCGAGGACGTGTTGTACGGACTTGTGCTGACGGCTTTCGCGGCGGCCATCCTGGTGACCGCCCCCAAAGTCCTGCGCCGGGCCGAACACAGCGGCTTCAGCCCGCGCCACGTGCAACGCGCCTGGCGGGCCGCCGCCGGTGGCGTGCTCGCCTCGTTCGCGCTGGCCGTGCCGGTCTACACGCCCGACCTGTGGCTCGCCCCGATGCGGGCGGCCGGCTTCGACCCGCAGATCGGCATGCCGCACGTGCCGCTGGTCGCGCAGATAGTCGTCGCCGTGCTGGCGCTGGTGGTCGTGGTGGTCGGCTGGCGGCGGGGCGCGGGAGCCACCCGCGACTACCGGCGGGCGCTGCACGTGCAACTGGACCGGCTGGAGAACTGCGCGCCGCTCCTGGACGAGGAGGCCGGCGGCCGACCGCGCCTGGTGATCGTCGAGGACGAGGCACCGCGACTGGTGTTGCTGCCGTCCCGACCGCCGCGTGTGGAGGCCACCACGCGGGCCTTGGACCTGCTCCGCCCGGAGGAACTGAACGCGGTGCTCACCCACATGGCGGGGCACCTGCGCCGGCGCGACGCACAGTGGATGGTCTGCGCCGACACGCTGGCCGACGCCTACCCGACGGTGCGGTTCTTCGGCGAATGGGCCGATCACGCCGCCGAACTGTCGGAGAAGGCGGCGGACGCGGACGTGCACGGCTCGATCGCGCGGGTCAACCTGCGCCGGGCGATCGTCAAGCTGTCCGGCCCCGGGCAGGCGGGCGGGCCGTTCTGCCCGTGCTTCGCCTGGCCGCAGCAGCGCCAGGAGGAGCTGACGGTGCACCAGGTGCAGGCGACCGCCCACCCCGAGGTGGCCGTCGCGGGCGTGCGAGTGGGCGCGCCGGTCGCCTCCGCCGGGCTGCGGTTGCTGACGGCGGCGGCGCTGCTGGTGCCTTCGGTGATCGTGGTGTCGCCGCACTTTCTGTATTTGTGAGGGTCGAGGCCCTGCTCGTCGGGGTGGCTTGGGGTTTGTGCCGTCCGTGAGGCCGGCGGCCTCGCTTGTCCGGGCGGTTTGGCGTTGTGTTGTCCGTGAGGGTCGGCGGCCTCGCCCGTCCGTGCGGCTCGGCGTCCTGTCGTCCGTGGGGCTCGGTGTCCCGCGCGGGTGAGGCTGCGGCGGTGCGGGGTCGGCTCGGGTGGGTGCGTGGGCGTCGGTGGCCTGTCGGGTCGCGACCGTTCCTGATAGGTATTCGGGACGGGCGGGGCGAGGAGGGTGCGACGGTGACACATACGAGCCTCTGGGCGGCCATCGAGGCGCGGGCGGCCGAGTCGCCCGATGGCGAGTTGTTGGTCGACGAGCGCGGCCGACGGCTGACCCACCGCGAATTCCGCGATGCGGCCGAGGCCCTGGCGGCGTTCCTGTACACCCGGGGCCTGAGCGCGGGCGCCGCGGTCACCTGGCAATTGCCCACCCGGCTCGAATCCGTCGTGCTGGTCGGCGCGCTGTCCCGGCTCGGCGTGGTGCAGAACCCGGTGATGCCGGTCCAGCGCGAACGCGAACTCGTCTTCGTCACCCGGCAGACCGGCGCCTCGATGCTGATCGTGCCACCGGTCTGGCGCGGCTACGACTACCCCGAACTGGCCCGTCGGGTGCGCGACCGGGTCCCGGGCCTGGAACTGCTGGTCCTGGACGAACCGCTGCCGACCGGCGACCCGGCCGTGCTGCCGCCTCCGCCGGAGGTGCCCGGTACGCCCGAAGAGGCCCCGGTGCGCTGGTACTTCTACACCTCCGGGACCACCGCCGACCCCAAGGGCGCCCGGCACACCGACGCGACGATCATGGCCGCGGGCGTCGGCATGGCGGACCGGATCGGCGCACGCGAAGGGGACAGGGTCGCCCTGGTCTTCCCGTTCGCGCACATCGGCGGTTGTACGACCTGGCTGACCGCGGCGCTCACGCACGGCGTCACGATGATCCTGACCGAGGCGTTCCACCCCGAGGACACGCCGGAACTGCTGCGCCGCGAGCGGGTCACGCTGGCGGGCGCGGGCACCGTGTTCCACCAGACCTGGCTGGCCGCCCAGCGCCGCCGGCCGGCCGGCGACCCGCTCTTCCCGTACCTGCGGAGCTGCCCGGGCGGCGGCGCGCCCAAGCCGCCCGGGCTGCACCACGACATCAAGCACGAACTGGGCGGCGTCGGCATCCTGGCCGGGTGGGGGATGACCGAGGCGCCGATCCTGACCATGGCGGGCCCGGACGACCCGGACGACGTGCTGGCCCGGGCCGAGGGCCGGCCCACCCGCGGGGTGGAGGTCACCGTGGTCGGCCCGGACGGCGCGGCGCTCCCGATCGGCGCGGAGGGCGAACTGCGGGTGCGCGGGCCGCAGGTGATGCGTGGCTACCTGGACGCGAGGCTGGACGCCGAGGCGTTCGACGAGGTCGGGCGGGTGCGTACGGGCGATCTGGGCCGGCTGGACGAGCAGGGCAATGTGTACATCACCGGGCGGCTCAAGGACGTCATCCTGCGCAAGGGCGAGACGATCAGCGCCAAGGAGGTCGAGGATCTGCTCGACGCCCACCCGACGGTCGCGGAGGTCACCGTGATCGGCCTGCCGGACGCTGAACGCGGCGAACTGGTGTGCGCGGTGATCGTGCCGACGGATCCGGCGATTCCGCCGGATCTGGGTACGGTGCGGGATTTCCTGGACACTCGGGAAGTGATGCGGCAGAAGTTCCCGGAGCGTATCGAGATCGTCGCCGCGCTGCCCCGGAATGCGGCCGGAAAGGTGCTCAAGAAGGAGCTTCGGGAACGCTACGCGTAATCTGCCGACCATGATCGACGGCGAAGTGTGGTTGCGTTCCGAAGGCGCCGAGGCGCGGATTCTGCCGGACGCCGGATGCCGGCTCGGCTCGTTGCGGGTGCGCGGGCTCGAACTGCTGCGGACCGAGGGCGAGCGGCCGGCCGAGTGGGGCAGTTACCCGATGGTGCCGTGGGTCGGCCGGATGGGTGCGGCCCGGTTCGAATTCGACGGCGCCGTCCACGAGTTCCCGGCCGACGCGGCGCCGCACGCGCTGCACGGGCTGGGGTATCGGGGGTCCTGGAAACAACTCGACGGGGACGCGGCGTCGGCGGTCTTCGAGTTCGCGCTGACCGATCCGTGGCCGTTCGCGGGGCGGGTCGAGCAGACCTTCACGCTGACGTCCGACGGGCTGGTCACGGTATTGCGGATCGAGTCCGAGGACGCGACGTTTCCCGCGCAGGCCGGCTGGCACCCGTGGTTCCGGCGGCGGTTGGCGGTGGGCGGCGAGCTGGAGTTGTCCTTCACGCCCGCCTGGCAGGAGGAGCGCGGCGCCGACTACCTGCCCACCGGACGCCGGATATCCCCACTGCCGGGCCCCCGTGACGACTGCTACGGGACGCCCGGCGGGGTGGACGCGACGCTGTCCTGGCCCGGGGCGTTGCGGCTGCGGATGACCTCGGACTGCGACTACACGGTGGTGTACGACCTGCCGCCGGAGCATGTGTGCGTGGAGCCGCAGACCGGCCCGCCGAACGGCCTGGTGGGCCCGACGCAGCGGCTGGTGCGCCCGGGGGAGCCGTTGGTGGCGACGACGGAGTGGGCGTGGGGCGGGGTGGCTTAGGCGCTGGGGTGGGCTTTCCCGTCCACCCGTCCACCCGTCCACCCGTCCACCCGTCCACCCGTCCACTTGTCCGGCCGTCTATTCGTCCAGGTGTTGCTCCGGGTGTGGGTGGTGGGCTGTTGCTCGGGAGCGGGATTTACGGAGCTCTCGGCGGATGACGACGAGCGCGTGGACGGTCATCGCGGTGATCGACAGGGTTGCGGTCAGCGGGGACCACAGGCGGTATTGCCATTCGTCGGAGAGCAGGGCCGGCAGCCTGGAGAGGAGATACAGGGCGAGCCAGGCACGGAGGATGACGTAGCAGGCCCGGAGCCCGGCTCGTCCGTCGTACATCTGCGCTTCCTTTCGCCGCCGGGCGTCGGCATGCGCATCGAGGTTGGCACAGGGCGCGGGCCGTGGGTCGGGCGGGCTCTCGGCGGGTCGATGTGCGCGGATTTCCCGGGTTTTGTTCGGGATCGCGTCAGGGGGGCGTCAACAACGGGGTGGGGATGATCAAGGGCGCGGTAGGGACGGGGTTGCCCGGTATGGGGCGTCGTAGCGTCTGAGGTGGGGCTCGCGGTTGGCTGCGGAGCCGGACTTCGGAGGTTGTCGTGTCGGATGTGTTGATCACCGATGAGGAACCCGCTTCTACGACCACCGCCCGGTGCGTGTTGATCGTGCCGGTGCGGTCGGTGGACGGGGCTCGGGTGGTCCGGCTGTGCCGGGATCCGCTGGGTGCCCGGGTGGTGGTCGCGTTCACGTCGGTGGCGCGGTTGCGTGCGGTGCTGGGCGTCGAGCAGGGGTGGATCCGACTCGGGGCGGGCGCGGTGCGCTCGCTCGTGGACGAGGTCGGCGGCGAGCGTCTGCTGGTCGACCCGGGGCTCTCGGCGGCACCGGTGCGGCACGCGGAGCCGGTGGCGGCGACGGCTGTTTCGGCCGGGGGCGGGGGTGGGGTCGGGGTGGTGCCCGCCGAGGCCGGCCGGCGCCCGGTGGCGGATGTCGGGCCGGCCCACTCGCGTGCGGGGGCGCGGCTCGGCGGGGCGGGTGGCCTTGGGGCGGGTGGCCTTGCGTTGGGCGTCGGACCTTTCTGGGAACCGCAGTTGCTCGGCGCGTTGCGGACCACCGCCGTCGTCACCGCGCTTCTCGTCGTGCTTTCCGTCGTCGGCTGACCTGCCGTCACCCATTGCCCGGGCTGATGCCCTGGCCCGTGCCCGGGTTCATGCTCAGGCTCATGCCCGGGTTCATGTCCAGGTTCATCTCCGGGTTCGTGCCCATGCTTGTGTACAAGGGAGTCGCCATGTCCGTCACGCTTGCGGAGCCGGTTGTGGACGCGGCCGTCTGGCCGCGCTCGACCCGGGCGCACGGCAGCGATCTGGCGGTCGGCGGCCTGCCGCTGGCCGAACTCGCGGAACGGTTCGGGACGCCACTGTACGTACTGGACGAACAACACGTACGGGACACCTGCCGGGCCTACCGCCGCGCGCTGCCGGGCGTCGAGATCGCCTACGCCGCCAAGGCGTTCCTGTGTCGCGGCCTGGTCCGCTGGCTGCGCGAGGAGGGCTTCGGGCTCGATGTGTGCTCGGCCGGCGAGTTGGCGCTGGCCACGTCGGCCGGGATGCCCGGCGAGCGGATCATCCTGCACGGCAACGCCAAATCGGCGGACGAGCTGCGCGCGGCGCTGCGCCTGGGCGTGGGCCGGATCGTGCTGGACAACCCGGCCGAGATCGCCCGGTTGGCCGCGCTGGTGGCGCCGAGGCGGCGGCAGCGGGTGATGGTGCGCGTGGTGCCCGGGATCGAGGCGGGCGCACACCACGCGATCCGTACCGGCGGTGAGGACCAGAAGTTCGGCCTGTCCATCGCCCGGGGCGACGCAACCGACGCGGTGCTGCGCACCGTTGCCCAGCCGCACCTTGAACTGACCGGTCTGCACTGCCACTTGGGCTCACAGATCGGCTCGGTACGGCCCTGGCTGGCAGCGATCGGCACGCTGGTACGGTTCCTGGCCGAACTGCGCGACCGGCACGCGATCGTACTGCCCGAGCTGAACCTGGGCGGCGGCCACGGGATCGCCTACCGGACCGGCGAACACGCCTTGGACATCGAGTCGTTCGCGATCGACGTGCGCCGGCAACTGGCCCGCCAATGTGCGCTGTACGAGCTGCCCGTGCCGCGCCTGATCGTCGAGCCGGGCCGGGCCGTCACCGGTCCCGCCGGCGTGGCGCTGTACCGGGTGCTCGTGGTCAAGCGCACCACGCACCGGGTCTTCGTGGCGGTGGACGGCGGCATGGCGGACAACCCGAGGCCGGCCCTGTACGGCGCACGCACGACGGTACGCCTGGTCGGCCGCCCGGGCGCGGCCCAGACCCGACGGGTCACCGTCGTCGGCCGCTACTGCGAGTCCGGCGACGTCCTGGCCCCCGACGTCGACCTCCCCGACGACATCCACCCCGGCGACCTCCTCGCAATCCCCGCCGCCGGCGCCTACCAACAGTCGATGGCCTCCACCTACAACCTGGTCGGCCGCCCCCCGGTGATAGCCGTCCACAACGGCAACACCCACACCCTCCTACGCCGCGAAACCATCGAGGACCTACTCCGGAGAGACGGGGACACCGACACGGACACCTCGGCCACCTGAGCACCGCGATGCCCCGGCGGACGGGCGGGTCGACGGGGAGCGCGGTCGGCGCGGGCAGGGCGCCGCTCGGGCGCGGGCCGGCGGCGACGTCCGGCAGGCCGGGTCGGGGCCAGGGGCGCGCGTGTGGTGGTGAGGCGGCGAGGGTGAGGCGGCGGCGAGTCGGGCCGGCTTGGTGGCGCAGCGCCGGCCTGCGGTGACACCGGTCCACTTCCGTCGGGTGGCAGGCGCGCTGTCCGTTGCCCGCTGTGGCCCGGTCCCGGGGTTACCGGCGGTCAGGGTCCCTGGATTCCCCGGCGAGAGTGGGGTGTTGCTCGGCTGGAAAGGCGCCGGCAACGGCGGAGCGCGTTGGTGCTTTCGTCGGGTCCGCCGGGAGCGCTCCCGAGTGGGTCGGGCGTTTGCGGCCGGCGGTCGCGTCTTGGTCGACAGCGGAGGCGGATGGCCTTGTGCCGAACGGTCGACATGGACTGGCGGAGGCGGACCCGGTCCCACCGTCACCGGCGGTCAGGACCCCCGGAGTCCCCGGCGAGATGCGGGTGTTGCCTGCCACCAACGAGTGGCTGTGACCAGCACAGTCGGTCCGTACCTAGTTGGAGGGTGGTGACTCGTCGGCGAGTTGGTTGCTGCGGTCGATCTCCGGCATGTGTGTCTCGGCCCAGACCCGCAGGGCGGAGAGCGGTCTTTCGAGGGACAGGCCGAGCTCGGTGAGCCGGTAGTGAACGGCCGGCGGCACGGTGGGTTCCACTCGGCGCGCGACCAGACCGTCGCGGACCAGGCTCTGCAGGGTGACGGACAGCATCTTCTGGGAGATGCCCGCAATACGGCGCCGCAGTTCCGCGAAACGGAGTTCGTCCGGAGCCTCCTCGGCCAGCACCTTGACCGCCATCGACGTCCATTTGGTGCCGATACGGTCGAGCAACTGGCGGGTCGGGCAGCGCGGGTCCAGCAGATCACCCCGCTCGCCGGGTCGCCGACCGGGTTCGTCGGGCCTCGATGTGGTCACTCGGAGCTCACCACCTGAAGGGAAAGTGCCGTCTTGGACGGACCAGGATAGTTCCCTAACGTGACCTGGTCACCATTCCTTACCACCCACCTGGAGCCTCTCCATGCCCGAGCTGCGGCGCGTCCCCGTCAACGGTGTCGAACTGAACGTCGCTCTCGTCGGATCGGGCCCGGCCGTACTGCTGCTGCACGGTTTCCCGCACACCTGGGAACTGTGGACGGACGTCATGGCCGACCTGTCCGACCGCTACCGCGTCATCGCGCCGGACCTGCGCGGGTTCGGCGCGAGCAGCCGGGCCGCCTCCGGGTACGACGCGGGCACCCTGGCCGAGGACGCCGCAGCGCTGCTGACCACGCTCGGCGAGTCCTCGGCCGCGGTGGTGGGCATCGACGCGGGTGCCGCGCCGGCCTTCCTCCTCGCCCTGCGTCGCCCCGGTCTCGTCCGGCGCCTGGTCGTCATGGAGTCCCTTCTGGGCAGGCTGCCCGGCGCCGAGGAATTCCTCGCCGACGGGCCGCCGTGGTGGTTCGGCTTCCATTCCGCCGCGCCCGGCCTTGCCGAGACCGTGTTGGAGGGCCACGAGGCCGCCTACGTCGACTGGTTTCTGCGCGCCGGCACACTCGGCGACGGGGTACGCCCCGCCCTCCGGGATGCCTTCGTCCGCGCATACACCGGCCGCCAGGCGTTGAGCCGCGCGTTCTCGTACTACCGAGCGCTGCCCGAGAGCGCGGTCCAGATCGAGCAGGCGGTAGCCACCGCCCGCCTGACGGTGCCGACGATGGCGTTGGGCGCCCGGCCCGTCGGCGCTGCGCTGGAACGCCAGCTCCGCCCGATCACCGACAACCTCACCGGACACGTCATCGAAGACTGCGGCCACATCATCCCGCTGCACCGCCCACGCGCCTTGCTCACGCTGCTGCATCCATTCCTGGCCGGCAAGACCGCGAAAGTACCGTGACCGGGCACCGGGGCTGACGTTCGATCCACGCCTCAGGCCGGGGTTGCGCACGGCGGGTGGCTTTGTGCTGAACGGTCGGCGTGGCTCGGCGGAGGTGGGCCCGGTCCCGGGGTCGCCGGCGGTCAGGAGCCCTGGGTCTCCCGGCGAGAGGTGGGTGTTGCTCGGCTGGAAAGGCGCCGGCAACGGCGGAGCGGGAGGGTGCTTTCGCCGGGTCCGCCGGGGAGCCTTCCCGAGTGGGCCGGGCGTTCGCGGCCTGCGGTCGCGTCTTGGTCGGGCTGGGTGCGGATGGCTCAGTGCTAAACGGTCGGCGTGGGCTGGTGGAGGTGGGCCCGGTCCCGGGGGCGCCGGCGGCCGGGAGCCTTGGACTCCCCGGCGAGACACGGGCGTTGCTCACTGGGAAAGGCGCTGGCAACGGCGGAGCCGGAGGGCGGTCCGGTCGGGTCCGCCGGGGAGCCTTTCCGAGTGGGTCGGGTGTTCGCGGCCGGCGGTCGCGTCTTGGTCGGCAGCGGATGGCTTTGTGCTAAACGGTCGGCGTGGATCGGTGGAGGTG
>NZ_JBHZAV010000202.1:0-16920 GCF_042754445.1 Embleya sp. NPDC059213 | reverse complement strand
GCCACAACCAGTCGAACCAGTGGATCGCGTCGATGGACGTGATCGGCCACGAATTCGGCCACGGCATCGACCAGAACACCCCCGGCGGCACCAGCACCGAAGCCGGACTCGGTGAAGGCACCGGCGACATCTTCGGCGCACTGACCGAGGCGTACACCAACGAGCCCTCGCCGTACGACGTCCCCGACTACACCGTCGGCGAGACGGTGAACCTGGTCGGCCAAGGCCCGATCCGCTACATGTACAAGCCCTCCACCAACGGCGACCCGGACTGCTACAGCTCGTCCATCCCCAGCACCGAGGTGCACAAGGCGGCCGGGCCGTTGAACCACTGGTTCTACCTGCTCGCCGAGGGCACCAACCCCGGCGGCGGCAAGCCCACCAGCCCGACCTGCAACAACACCACCCTCACCGGGGTCGGCATCCAGCAGGCCGGCAAGGTCTTCTACGGCGGCATGCTGCTCAAGACCAGCGGCATGACCTACAAGAAGTACCGCACGGTCACGCTGAACTCGGCCAAGACCCTCGACCCGACCTGCGCCCTGTTCGCCAAGACCAAGGCCGCCTGGGACGCGGTCAGCCTGCCGGCCCAGCCGAACGACCCGACCTGCACCTCGAATCCGGGCGACCCCGACTTCTCTCTCGCGCTGAACCCGACCTCGGGCAACGTGGCGCTCGGCGGCGACGTCACCACCGCGGTGAACACCACGACCACCAGCGGGTCGGCGCAGTCGCTCACCCTGACCACCTCGACCCTGCCCAGCGGGGTGACCGCGGAGTTCACTCCGGGCACCATCCAGTCGGGTGCCAACTCGTCGCTGAAGTTCTCGGCGAGTTCGACGGCGACTCCGGGTACGTACACGGTGACGGTCACCGCGACCGGTACCGCCACCCATACCGCGCAATACACGCTGACCGTCGGCAGCGGCGGACCCGGGTGCAACGCGCCCGCGTGGAACGCGAATTCGGTCTACACCAACGGCAGTGTGGTCTCCTATCAAGGCCACACCTACCGCGCCAAGTGGTGGACCCAGGGCGAAGTCCCCGGAACCACCGGTCAATGGGGGGTGTGGGTGGACCTCGGCGCCTGCTGAGCCGACCCGCGGACAGTCGACTCCGGTAGCCGACCCGCCCGATCGTGCCGCCCGGTAGGCCCGTCGTTCGGCCTACCGGGCGGCACCGCGTCCGGATCCGGCTATTCGGCGACCTCGGTGTACCGGCCCTCCTCGGGGGTCTCCGCCCCGCTCCACGGCGTGCTCGGCTCGGACAGGTGAACCGCGACTCCGGCCGGTTCGAGGGCCGCGCGCAGGCGCGCGGCGGCGTCCGCGCCGAGGAAGTGGTGATGCACGGTCAGGCGTTCGAGATGGGTGAGCGGCCGGCCGGCGAGCAGCGCGTCCGCGCCGGTGTCGGAGAGCGTGCCCATGGACAGGTCGAGCGAGCGCAGCCGCGCGAGGACGGGGGAGGCGGCGACCGCCGCGGCGACCTCGTCCTGGATCGCGCTGTTCATCAGGCCGAGGTGCCGCAGCTCGGGATGCCGGGTGCCGTCCAGGAGGTCGGCCAGGTCGGCCGCGCTCGCGTCGCCTCCGTACATCGGCACCCCGAGCCACAGGTCGAGGTACTCGAGTGCGGGAAACTCGCACGCCGCGACGGCCCGGGGCACCCGCGCGGGCATGCCGCCGGTCTGCAGGACGAGCTTGCGCAGTCGCTCGTGCCGCGTCGGGCGCAGTGCGAATCCGGAAGCCGGCTGCTGATCCTGACCGAACCGGTAGCCCAGTTCCTCCAGGTGCGGAAAGGCGTCCAGGAGCGGCGTGATGTCCTCGGGTGGGATCCACGAGACTTCGTGCTCCTCGCCGATGATGTCGCCGACGAACAGGTGGCGTAGCGCCGGGAATCGGTCGGCGTGCTCGCACAACACCCGGATGATGGCGTTCTCGCCCTCCAGGATGTCGGTGGCCCAGTAGCCGATGACCAGCGCCCGTACCCGCGTGGTGTCGACCGTGTCGAGGAACAGCGCGAACACGTCCGCGAATTCGAGCTCGGCCTCGAAGTGGGTGGCGATCTTCCAGGCGACCGCTCCGGGCTCCGGCGCGGAGGCGACGAGTTCCGCGAGCTGCTCCTCGTCGTCCTTGTCGAAGCCGTCGATGTCGTCGACGGCCAGGAACTCGTGCACCGGGAGCCCGCCCAGTTCGCCGAGATGGTTCCACACACTCATGAGGGTCTGTTCCGTTTCCGATCGAACCTGCTGCCGGCCGAAGCCTACGAACCCCGGCCGACAGCACCCTGGGGCGGGGTGCGCACGGGAGTTCGAAGCGGGAGCTCGGTGGGACTTCAATGGAGACGTCCGACGCGCCGCTCGATCACGAGCCGACGTCGGCAGCCGGATCGACCCGGCCCATTCGAATTCCGCACCTACGTTCGAGTGTGGGTGCCCGGCGTTCGAGGCAGTGGGGTTGGGCGGCGATCGGCGCCGACGGTGTGAGGCGAGAGGCAGCGGGCATGAGCGACGACTTCGTTCTGGATGTGACCAGGATCCGGGAGCAGGCACGGCAGAAGATGGGCGAGGGCGCGGTCACCTCGACGTACGGACTGGACACCGGCCGGGTGATCGACGTGCTCAACGACGTGGTCGCCACCGAGATCGTGTGTTGGCTGCGCTATACCCGGCACGCCATCTCGGCCGCGGGCATCGACCGGGCCCAGGTGGCGGCGGAGTTCACCGAGCACGCCGCCGAGGAGATGCAGCACGGGCTCCGGGCCGCGGAGCGCATCTCCCAACTCGGCGGGGATCCGGACTTCGATCCGACCACGCTGCACGAACGCTCGCACACCGAGTACTCGACCGCCGCGGACACCGACCTGAAGGCCATGCTCGAACAGAACCTGCTCGCCGAACGCATCGTCATCTCCACCTACCAGGAGATCGCCCGCTGGCTCGGCGACCGCGATCCCACCACCCGACGCATGATCGAGTCGATCCTGGAGGAAGAGGAGGAACACGCCGACGACCTGCTGGACCTTCTCGGCACCTGATCGACACCGGCCCGAGCGGCCGACGTCTCGCGCCGCCCCGGGCCGATCGAGCCCCGACCACATCGAGCATCGACCGTGCGCACGGGTCCACCGGAGCGGACCCGTGCGCCCGCCCCCTCGACGAAACCCCATGGGGGCACTCCCGGGCAATGCGCGACTGCGAGCCCGGTGCCGGGGCCGATTCGGCTCGACGCGGCGGCGACGACGGCGGCTTGCAGATCGGCTGTCCGGACGCGAAATTCCGTTCCGTGTGGGTCGGTTCATTGGCCGCCCGCGCGCCGTCGAAGCCGGTCTCGGTGTCGCGGTGGCCTTCCGCAGCCGAGTGAACCCACGCTCTCGCGACGCGACACGCCGGCGCGTGTGCGCTCACGCTTTCGATCGCGGGTCCACACTCGAAGGATGGACATCATCGGCGCACCGGCCATCGTCGTCGTACCCAACCGTGACGACGAGGTCGAGGTCGAGGTGGATCTGCACGACTGGCCGGTGGACGGCGACGTGTTGCCACACACCTGGAACGGGGTGATCCACCACGATCTGGGGCTGGAGGTCGGCGAGCAGCTCGCGCTGTTCCTGGTCGACGAGAACAGCGCGTTGGGGCACCCCTGCGTGGTCACGTCCAACGCCGACCACCGAACCCGGGTATGTGCACGCGAAGGGGGATGAGCGCGCTCGACCCGCCGCGAGGAACACGTACGAGGGCGCGATCTCGTCCGGATGCGGGTCTTGCCCCCACCAACTGCTGTCGTCGGGCCATCCTTGGCCGCTCCCCGGCGGAACGAGCCGGCCGACGCCGGTCGGGATGCCCGAAGCATTGCGGAACGCAGCGTTCCTATTGGGCATTTACCGTCGTCTTCGAGCGGGACGAGGACCGGATCCGAGGCCCTCGCCCGCAGCGGAAGGAGAACGACGATGATCCTGGTCACCGGAGCCACCGGACACTTCGGCCGACAGACCGTGGAGGCGCTGGCCGCGGCGAAGCTGCCGGTGCGGGCGCTGAGCCGCAAGCCGGAGAGCGCCGCACTGCCGGAGGAGGCCGAGGTGGTCCGCGGCGACTTCGCCGATCCCGCCACGTTGACCGCGGCGTTCGACGGCGTGACCGCGCTGTTCCTGGTGCTGCCGTACGGAACGGCCCCGGAGGCGTTGCTCGACGCCGCCGGCGCGGCGGGTGTGCGCCGGATCGTGTTCCTGTCGTCCGGCGCCGTCGTGGACGGGGCACCCGTACAGCCGAACGTGATCGCCGCCTACCACGCCCGGGTGGAGCAGGCGGTCGCCGCCACCGGGATCGCGCACACCTTCCTGCGGCTGATGTTCCCCGCGATCAACTCGCTCACCTTCGCGATGCAGTTGGCACAGGGCGACGTCGTGCGCGCTCCCTACGCGGCAGCGACCACCGCGCCGATCCACGAACGCGATGTCGCCGACGCCGCCGTCCGGGTCCTCACCACCGACGGACACGCCGGGTGCGCCTACCTGCTGACCGGGCCCGAGGCCCTCACCCAGGTCGAGCAGGTGCGCCTGCTCGGCGCGGCGCTGGGTCGACCGCTCGTCTTCGAGGAGCTCGACGCCGGACCGGTGCGCGAACAGTTGGCCGCCTTCATGGACGCCGACTTCGTGCACGCCCTGTTCGACCTGATGGCGGCGACCGTGGACACCCGGCCCGAGATCACCCCGGCGTTGACCCGACTCACCGGCGCCGCTCCGCGCGGCTACGCCCGGTGGGCCGCCGACCACGTCGCCGACTTCGCCTGACCCGCCGCCGCCAGGCCGCCCCACCTCGGACTCCGGGCCCAAGTGCCGGTGGGGCGGCGGCGCGGGCCCACCCCCGCAGCACCCCGTCCCCGTCCCGCCGGCCGGCCAACGGGCGGGTGGCAAGCCGCTCTTCCCGAAAATCGGTCGCACGATACGCCGTAGGCGTCGGCTGCCGCGATCTCGGCGACTGCGGGCAAACGTGTGTCGTCGTCGAGCAACCGTTTACGCGCCTGTCGGGTGCGCGTCGGGTCCGGGAACGGTTTGCGACCGCCGACGAGTCGTGACGGCCCGCCCGACGCACGGTGAACCGAGGCTCCTCTCCCTGGCACGAAGCCGATGGGAGAGGAACCGCACCCCCGGGCGGGACCGGCCCGGGGATCGCACCGTGACCGCCGGGCCGGACGACTACCCCGCCTCCGGCGGCGGAGGTGCGTCCACCACCAGGGCGACGATGGTGTCGATGACGGCGCCCATGTCCACGGTGGGGTCGATCAGCCACTGGTACTGGATGCCGTCCGCGGCGGCGAGGGCCAGTCGGGCGATGGCGTCGACGTCGACCTCCGGTCGGACCCGGCCGCGCTGTTGCAGCTCGGCAAGGCCCTCGCGCAGGCCGGCCACGATGTCGGTGGAGCGGACCTCGAAGAAGTCGCGGGCCGGATGGCCGGGGAAGCCGGCCGCCGCGGCCATGCTCACGTAGAGGCGCACCAGGCCGGGGACGTCGCCGTTGTGGCGCAGCAGGTCGGCCATCCGGGTGAGCGGGTCGCCGTACGCGTCCAAGGCGATCTTCTCGCCGGCCACCCGGTCGCGTTCGCCGAGCACCCAGATCAGCAGACCCTCGCGGGACCCGAAGTAGTGCAGGACGCCGGCCTGGGACATGCCCATGCGGTCGGCGATCTCCTTGATCAGCGCGCCCTTTTCCCCGAGGGTCGCGAACACGTCCAGCGCCACTTCCAGGATCTGGTTGCGACGGGCCACGCCCTTCGCGTAACGGCCGCGTGGCGTACGGATGTTGTCCAACCGCGCCTGCCGCTCGGGTTCCACGGGTCCGGTCATGAAAGAAAACCTAGCCGAGTTCGGGTTTTTGCGTCCAGGCGCACCGTGGGGCTGCCACGCGAGGGCGGAACGCCTGCGGGCGGCTCGGCGAACCACGATCACCCTCGCCTAGGCGCCCGTCGCTCTGATGATCATCTTCCCGGTGTTGCCGCCGCGCAGCATCGACGTGAACGCCGCCACGATCCGTTCGAAGCCCACCACCACCGTCTCGTCCGACGTCAGCCTTCCGGCGAGCAGGTGCGGCACCGCGAAGTCGTACAACTCGTCCCGCAGGTCGCCGTGATCGCGGACCAGGAAGCCCTCCAGACGCAGGCTCTTCTCCACGAAGTCCGCGTGGTCGAAGCGCACCGGCGGGGCATCCCGCCGGTTGTACTGACTGATCGTGCCGACCCGGACGATCCGACCGCGCTCGCGCAGCGCCCCGACGGCGGCGGCCAGGTGGTCGCCGCCGACGTTGTCGACGAATACGTCGACGCCCTCCGGCGCGGCGCGCGCGAGCAGTTCGGCAACCGGACCGTCCCGGTAGTCGAAGGCCCGGTCGTAGCCGACCCGCTCGGTCAGATACCGCGCCTTGGCCGCCGATCCCGTGCTGCCCACCAGCAGCCGCGCACCCAACAGCCGGGCGAACCGGCCGACGGCGGTGCCGACGGCGCCCGCCGCGCCGGAGACGAACAGGTCGTCGCCCTCGCGCAGCGGAGCGATCCGGGTGAGGGCGACGTACGCGGTCAGCCCCGTACCGCCGAGCAGGCCCAGGTGCGCGGACAGCGGGACCCCCGGCAGGTCGGGAAGCGGTTGCACCTCGTCGGGACGAACCACCGCGTGCGTGCGCCAGCCCCGGCGATGGAAGACCATCGTGCCCTCGACCAGCGCCGGGTCGCGGGAGGCGACGACCCGGCCGAGCGTGCGCCCCTCCAGCGGGGCGTTCAGCGCGAACTCGGCGTCCATCATCTCGCGGTGGTAGGGGTCGACCGACCAGTACAGGTTCTCCACCAAGGCCGTCCCGCGTGCCGGCTCGGGCACGGGCGTTTCCACGAACCGGAAGTGCTCGCAGGCGGGGAACCCGTCGGGCCGGGCGATCTGGTGGACGGTGACGGCCTCGGTGCGCAGGGGCGAGTTCATGGGACGCGAACGTACGCAGGAATGCGCGGGCCCGGCAGCGGGTTGCGCTCATGACCGATCCGGATCCATGAGTCGCCCTCATGACGGCAGATGGGAGCCCTGATGACGGCCCGAGCCGATCTTTCGCCGCAGGAGTTGCGGATCCTCGTCGCGGCGACCGACACGGGCAGCTTCTCGGCCGCCGGCGTGGCGCTGGGCACCACCCAGTCGGGCGTCTCGCACGCGGTGCGCGAGATCGAACGCAAGGTGGGCGCCGTGTTGTTCGAGCGCGGCCGGACCGGGATCCGGCCCACCCCGGCGGGGACCGCGGCCGCGGCGCACGCACGACGTGTGTTGCGGATGCTGGACGTACTGGTCGCCGAGGCCCGCGGGGCGGGCGCCGGGCCGGACGAGGGACCCGCGGTCACCGGACCGCTGCGCATCGCCGCCTTCCGCAGCGCGGCCCTGCATCTGCTGCCGCCGGTGCTGGAACGCCTCACCGCCCGGCACCCGGATCTCGAACCCCGGGTGCGCATCGTCCGTGAGGTCGGCCCGGGCACGGCCGGGGAGGTGGCCGAGGGGCGGGCGGACGTGGGCATCGCGACCCTGGGGACCGGTACGCCGACGCCGCCGGGGCTGATCGCCGGCGTCCTGTCCGAGGAGCCCTACGCGTTGGTGCATCCGGCCGGGCATCCCGATCCGCGCTCACTGCCGCTGGTCGACTGGACCGAGAACTGTTCCTCCTACACACGCGAATGGTGGGCGACGCAGGACTGGATCCCCCCGGCCACCGTCGAGGCGCAGGACGACGGAGCCGTGCTCGCCATGGTGAGCAGCGGTTTCGGCATGGCGATCATGCCCGCGCTCTCCCTCACCGGGGCACCGCCCTCCGTACGGATCGCCGATCTCGGCCCGACCCGCCCGACCCGCTCCGTGGGCTACCTCACCACACCCGAACTCGCCGCGACCGCCGCCGTCCGGGCACTCGTCCGCGAACTCCGGCACACCCGCACCCCCGGTGTCCCGGCGAAGGCGCGCACCCGGGTTCGGGGCTGATCCCGCTCCCGCCGGGCAGTGTCGACGATCGCCGGAGGTGGGGGCGGGCCCTACCGGGCGCGCCGGCCCTACGTGCGCGCCGGCTCCTTGCGCGGGGCAACGAGTACGGGGCGGTCCGGCAGGGCGAGTTCGACCCGGGAGCCGACCGGCAGCGTGGCCGCCGTGTGCGAGGGCACGTCGACCTTGACCGTCGCGCCCGCGGCCGAGCGCACGCTCAGCCGGGTGACCGCGCCGAGGAAGGCCGCGCCGAGCACCTGGGCCGAGCCGTCCGCGGCCGCCGCCGTGACCTCGATCGATTCCGGGCGCAGCAGCGCGTCCACGTCGCCGTGCGCGGGCTCGCCGTCGATCGGCAGGTCGCGGCCGAGGACGTGCACCACCGCACCGTCGGCCCGCGCGGGGAGGCGGCTCATCACCCCCACGAACTCGGCGACGAACGCGGTCGCGGGACGGGCGTACAACTGCGCCGGTGGCGCGCACTGTTCGAGCCGGCCCGCGTTCATCACCGCGACCCGGTCGGCCAGCGAGAGCGCCTCCTCCTGGTCGTGCGTCACGAACAGGGTGGTGATGCCGAGTTCCTGTTGCAGTCGCCTGATCTCGTCCCGCAGGGTCAACCGCACTCGCGCGTCCAGTGCCGACAGCGGCTCGTCGAGCAGCAGGACGCGCGGACGCAGCGCGAGCGCCCGGGCCAGCGCGATCCGCTGTTGTTGGCCGCCGGAGAGCTGGTGCGGATACCGGTCGGCCTGGTCCGGCAGACCGACCAGGTCCAGGAGTTCGCCGGCCCGAGCGCGTCGATCGGCGCGCCCCACGCCCCGCATCCGCAGGCCGAACGCGACGTTGTCCAGCGCGCTCAGGTGCGGGAACAGGCTGTACGACTGGAAGACCATGCCCGCGTCGCGGCGATGCGCGGGCACCCGGGTGATGTCCTGGCCGTCGACGAGCACCTCCCCCGCGTCCGGATGCTCGAAGCCCGCGACCACGCGCAGTGCGGTGGTCTTGCCGCAGCCGGACGGGCCGAGCAGGGCGACGAGTTCGCCCTGCCCGACCGTCAGGTCCAGCCCGGCCAGGGCCCGGACGTTGCCGAACGAGCGTTGCAGGCCCCGGAATTCGACGGTGGCGCCGGTCTGCGGCCCGGTGCGGGTCTTCGGCTGGTCGAACGTCATGGTCACGAGGTCTCCGGGAGGGTTTTCGTCCGGGCGCTGCGCGGCCGGCCGGCGGTGGCGAGGGCGAGCAGCAGTACCCAGGTGACGAGCAGGCCGATCACCGACACCGCGACCGACATCTCGGCCTGGGAACCGCCGATGCCGACGATCCACACCGCGAAGGGGCGGTAGCCCAGGATCGCGGCGACGGTGTACTCGCCGAGTACGAGCGCCAGGGTCAGGAACGCGGTGTTGAGCAACGCACCACGCAGGTTGGGCAGGACCACCTGGAGCACCGCGCGCGGCCAGTTCGCGCCGCACGCGCGCGCCGCCTCGACCAGCACCTCGAGGTCGATCGCGGCGAGCCCGCCGTCGAGCGTGCGGTAGGCCAGCGGCAGCGCCATCAGCGTGTACGCGAGCACCAGCACGATCGGGAAATCCGGGTCCTGGATGGCGATGAACGTGTCGTACAGCGGGGTGTCGGCCAGGTGGTCCGGGCCCCAGCGCAACACCGTGCCGATGCCGGCGACCAGCGCGATGGCGGGTACCACCAACGGCAACGAGCACACCACCTCGATCACCCAGCGCAGGCGCGGCGCGGTCAGCCGCACGGTGATCAGCGCGGGCACCAGCAGCAACAACACCGATACGACGGTGGCGGCGGCGAGTTCGAGGGTGAGCGTGAGGCTGTCCAGGAAGCCGTCGGCCCCCAGGATCCCGGTGTACGCGTCGAACGTGATGCCCCGGCCGGGTACGTCGATGCTGAAGACCACCGAACACACCATCGGCAGCAGGAAGTACGTGCCGGCGATCAGCAGGACCACGCCCCGCGACCAACGGATCCGGCCGC
This sequence comes from Embleya sp. NPDC059213, assembly GCF_042754445.1. Classification (NCBI taxonomy): domain Bacteria; kingdom Bacillati; phylum Actinomycetota; class Actinomycetes; order Kitasatosporales; family Streptomycetaceae; genus Embleya; species Embleya sp. NPDC059213. The sequence continues at coordinate 6,942 of NZ_JBHZAV010000202.1, read as the reverse complement.
GCAGTGCGGCTAGTCGAGCCATCGGGCACTCCGACGCTGAAGGGGCAGGTGAACGGCGGTGACCAGACCGGCCACCACGACCATGTCCAGGCTGAGCGCGAGCGCCACGTTGCCCTGGTCGACCAGGACGTTGCCGGACAGCGCGTCGGCGATCTGCATCGTCACCAACGGCACCGAGCTGCCGACCATCGCGGCGGCCGTCGCGTAGGCCGCGAACGCCGAACCGAAGAGCAGGACGAAGCCGCCGAGCAGCGCGGGGGTCAGGATCGGCAGCGCGACGTGCACCCAGTAACGGAACGCGTTGGCCCCGTTGTTGCGGGCCGCCTCGCGCCACTGCCGGCGCAGTCCTTCGAGGGAGGGGGTCAGGATGAGCACCATGAGCGGGATCAGGAAGTAGAGGTAGACCACGGACAGTCCGGTGAAGCTGTAGAGGCTCCAGCCGTGCTCGGTCAGGTCGAGCCTGCCGGTCACCACCCCGGCATTGCCGAGCGTGGCCACGAACGCGAACGCCAGGGCGACCCCGCCGAAGTTGGCGAGCACGCCGGACGCGGTCAGCGCGGCCTCGCGGACGAAGCGGAAGCGCGAGGTGACCACGGTGTAGGCGATCGGCAGTGCGCACACGGTGGCGATCAGCGCGGTGACCGCGGACAACTTCACACTGCCGATCAGCGCGGTCAGGTACGCGCCTTGCACGGACGCGGACAGGTTGGCGCCGGTGGCCTGCACCCCGTCGGGGGCGGTGGCCGGTGTGGTGAAGGCCCCGAAGACCATCGCGGCCGTCGGCACGCCGAAGACCACGGCGGCGAACAACAACAACGGCACTACACCGAGCCAGTGCGGGGCGCGGCGCCGCCGCCGGGGCCGGGCCGCGCTCCGCTCGCGCACGGCGAGCGGAGGCACGATCCGGACCTCGGCGCGGGCGCCGACGTCGGAGAGGTCGGTGCTCATCCGGCGACTGCCTGGCCCCAGCCACCGGTGAGGACCTTCTTGGCCTTGTCGACCTGGTCCGGGGTCGGGAAGACCGGGGCGCCGGCGCCGGGCACGGCGGGCAGCTTCGCGGCGAATCCGGCGTCCAGCGTGCCGGCCTCCTTCATCGCGCCCATCAGGGCCGGCCGGGCGTAGCCCTTGAGCCACAGGTTCTGGCCCTCGGCGCTGTACAGGAATTCCTGCCACAGGCGCGCGGCGGCCGGGTGCGGCGCCCACTTCACGATCGCCTGCGAGTAGTACTGCGCGTAGACGCCGTCGGTGGGGATGTTCACCTGCCAGTCGACGCCCTTGGACTTGAACTCGTCCGCGTAGCCCGCGTTGAGGTAGTCCCAGTCGATGCTGATCGGCGTCTCGCCCTTCTGCACGGTGGCGGGGGTCGACTCGACCGGGTTGTAGTTGCCGTTCTTCTTGAGCTTGCCGAAGAAGTCCAGGCCGGGCTGGATGTCGTCGAACGAGCCGCCGTTGGCCAGCGCCGCCGCGTACACGCCGCCGAACGCCGAGCCGGACTTGGTCGGGTTGCCGTTGAGCGCGACCTGGCCCTTGTACTGCGGCTTGAGCAGGTCGGCGAACGTCTTCGGGCACTCCTTGATCCGCGCGGCGTCGCAGCCGATCGAGATGTAGCCGCCGTAGTCGTTGAACCAGCGCCCCTGCGCGTCCTTCTGCGGCTCGGGGATCCGGTCGAACGCGGCGACCTTGTACGGCGCGAGCAGGTCCTGCTTCGCGGCGCTGAGCGCGAACGCGTTGCCCAGGTCCAGCACGTCGGGCGAACGGTCCTGGCCCTTGCGCTGGGTCACCGCGTTGATCTCGTCCTGGGACGTGCCGTCGGGGTTCTCCACCTCGACCTTGATGCCGTACTTCGCCTGGAAGGCGTCGATCAGCGCGCCGTAGTTGGCCCAGTCGCGGGGCAGCGCGATCGCGTTGAGCTTGCCCTCCTTCTTCGCCGCGGCCACCAGCGCCTCCATGCCGCCGAAGTCCTGGACGGAGGTGGCCGACGCCGCGTCCTTGGCCCCGCCGGGAGTGCCCGACGCGGCGGAGGTGCCGGCCCCGGACGTCTTGTCGGATGCCGAGCCGCAGGCGCTCAGGGTGAGCGCGGCCACGGCAAGGCCGGCGACCAGTCCGGTCGCACGAACGCGGAGCACTGTCACGGGGTTCTCCTGGAGCTTCGAATGGAGTGCCTGAGTTGGCTGTACAACTTGGTCCAGTACGCCCGACGTCGATGGCCGCAACATGAACACAGCCGCACGGGCGCGCGAGGTTCCCGGGAAATAGCCGTGCGCCCCGGCAGCCGCGCCGTGACCGGGTAGGGTCGCCACGGTCGGACGTCCCGGCAATGGAATTCGGGGGGTGGCGATGGGGGTTCAGGGCGAGGCGCGCTACCGACAGGTCGCGGCCGATCTGCGGGAGGCGATCACCACCGGCCGATACGGCTCCGGTGGTCGGCTGCCCGCCGAGGGCGATCTCGCGCAGCACTACGGCGTCTCGCGGGGCACGGTGCGCCAGGCGCTCGCGGTGCTGCGCGCGGACGGGATGGTCACGTCCCGGCGCGGCACCCGGCGGGTGGTGCTGGGGGCCGCCCGGACGCAGAGTTTCGCCGAGCTGCTGAGCTTCACCCGCTGGGCGCGCTCGATCGGCGAGGAGCCCGGCGGGCGCACGGTGGCGGTCGAACCGGTGCCGGGGGATCCGGGCGAGTGTGCCCAGTTGGGCCTGGCGCCGGGGTCGTCGGTCTACCGGGTGTTGCGGTTGCGGACGCTCTCCCGGGTGCCGGTGATGATCGAGCGCACCGTGTATCCCGAGCGGATCGGGGCCCTGGTGCAGGGATTTCCGATCGACGCGGTCTCGCACACCGAGCCGCTGGAGGAACTGGGCGTGTTGTTCACCGACGCCGACCACACGATCGACCAGTGGCCGGCCGACGCGGAGGACGCCCGGCTGCTGGGCTGCCCACCGGGCACGTCGCTGCTGCGCGAACGGCGCCGCACGACGGACCCGACGGGTGTGCCGGTGGAGTGGTCGCAGGACCGCTACCTGCCGGGCACCGTGGCCTTCACGGTGCACAACTCGGTGGCCACGACGGCACTGTCCCGACGACGGGGCTGACGGGTCGGCGGGGGCGGCTCGACCGGCCGGGCCGGGAGGGCCCGGCCGACCGGCTCACGGCAGCAGCAGCCGGGTCAACAACGCACAAAAGTGCGCGAAGTCCGGGACGATCGTGTCGGCGTCCTTCGCCGCCTCGTCCCAGCGCCGCACCCGTACCGCGTCGACCGCGTAGGGCCCGTCCGCGAACGCGCGCGCCTCGGCCTCGTCCATCGGGCCGCCCTGCACGCCGAGCGTGTACACGGACGCGGCCGACAGGCGCGCGGCGTAGCCCGGCTCGGTGGCACACAGGTAGCGCTTGGCCGCCACGTGCAGCCGGATCGGCTCGGTCACCTCGGGCCCGAACCGCCCGGCGAGCCGGTCCGCGCCGGTGTGGCTGTGCCGGTTGTCCTCGCCCGCCATCAGGTCGCGGCCGGTCAACGGACCGTGGAAGTGCCCGATGTCGTGCAGCAACGCGGCCGCGATCAGGTGCTCGGGGGCACCTTCGGCCTCGGCGAGCGCCCCGGCCTGCAACATGTGTTCGGCCATCGTGACGGCCTCCCCGAGGTACTCGCCCGCGCCCTGGTCGGCGAACAGGTGGGCCAGTTCGTCGAGGATGCTCGTGTCGATCTCCCGACGATCCGTCACGACGCGTCTCCGACCGTGCGGTCGAGGACGGCCAGCGTGCTCGCGAGGCCGTCCAGGTCGGCGTAGCAGCCCTGGAGGTGCCGCCGGCCCGCACCGTCGAACGCGGTGCGCGCGTGCAGGACCCGGGTGTTGTCGAACACCACACAATCGCCCGGATCCAGCCGTCGGGTCAGCATCAGCTCGGGGCGGCCCAGGATCTCGGCGAAGGCGCGGTAGGCCGCGTAGAACTCGGCGAGTTCGCCGGCCGGGAGCCGCAGGGTGCCCATCGAGCGGTTGTTGAAGCGCACTTCCCGAATCCGCCCCGCGTCGTCCGCACCGATGATCGGTCGGTGCGCACGCAGCCGGGTGTGCGCGTCGCGGAATTCGAACGGCACCGGCGTACGCACCAACGCCCGGTAGGCGTCCGTCTGTTCGGCGCGCAGCAGCGCGGCGGCCCGGAAGCCGTCGACGAAACCGGAGTCACCACCGGCGGCCTCGTTGTGCAGGCAGTGCAGGAGTTGCAGCGTCGGTACCGGGTCGCGATAGGGATTGTCGGTGTGCGGGGTGATCCGTACCGAGGTGAAGGCGAGGTTGTTCGGCCGCTCCTCGACCCGCACGTCGAAGAGCCGGCCGTAGTTCGTCTCCCGCACGAAGCCGAACGTGCCCGCCACCGCGAGGACTTGCTCCTCGACGCGCGGAACGCCGCGGAGCAGCGCGAGCCCGAAGCGTTGTACGGCGGTCAGCGCGGGCACCGGGTCGCGCGCGTAGTCGTTCCAGTCGAATTCGAACCGCGACGCGGGCAACTGCGCGGCGTTCCACAGCGACTTGGCGTCCTCGCTCCTGGGATCCGGCTCGGCGGGCGCCTCGAACCAGGTGCGCGCGTAGACGGAGCGGTGCCCGTCCGGTGCCCACACGATCTCCACGTCGGACCCGTGCTCGCGGACGTCGGCGGCGACCGGGTCGAGCGGGAGGTCGGTGATCTGGAACAACTTCTGCCCGGTTCGCGGGTCGCGACACAGCGGGCAGGGGCAGTTGTCCCGCAGCCACACGGCGGGCAGGCCGCCGATGTCCAGGGCGGTAGCCATGGGCGTCTCCTTGGTCTCAGAGAGTGCGCAAAGTTGTCTGTACAACTCGCTACCAGGGTTACCTTCGCAGGGCCGCGTGAGCACCCGGCCACGAACGCGTGACGCCGACGTGAACACCACCTCCGGAGGGCCTCAGTCGACCAGCTCCGGCGCGAAGTAGTCGCGCAGTCGGGCGATCCTCCCGTCCCGGACCCGGAAGATCTGCACCAGCGAGACCGCCGTGTCCTCGCCGTCCCCGTCGAACACGGTGTCGATCTCGGCGATGAACACGTCGGGGTCGGCCGTGGTGTGCAGTACGTATCCGGACTTCTCGAAGTTGGGCACCCGGTCGTTCCGCACCGGTTGCCGGTAGTACGCCGCCATCGCGGTCCGGATCTCCGCACGACCCACCGACCGCCGGGGGAAGCCGGCCCCGGCGGGCACCAGCGGCGCCTCCAGGACGCCGTCCTCGGTGAAGCACTCGGCGAGGGCATCGGCATCGCGGGACAGCGTCCCGGCGTGGATGTACCTCTGGAAAATCTCCTGCGGCGTTGCGGACACAGCGGGCCTCCGGGTATGTCGACGGGTGGTCGTGGTGGCGGTCGGTCGGGTGCCCGAGAGGTACCGCGTCGGGACACCCGTCACGCGGGCTGCGGTCCGGGCCGCGGTGGGCACAGGTAGAACAGCTCCGGGTCGCCCTCGTCGAGGCCGTGCACCAGGCCGACCGGACTCCAGCCGGCCCGTCGGAGCAGTCGTTGCATCGGCTGGTTGGAGACGTTGGTCGAGGTGAACAGTTTTGGGGTGGTGCACGAGGCCGCCACGGCGTCCAGCAGCCGATGGCCGACACCGCCGCCACGCGCGGTCGGGGCCACCATCAGCATCGTGACGAAACCCTGTTCGAAGAAGGTGTACTCGACCACGCAGTAGCCGAGCAGGCCGGACGCGTCCTCCGCCACGACCGCCACGCCCTGCCGGCACCACCGGCGGATGCTCGCCCGACGCTCGTCGTCGCCCTCGATCGCGATCGGGTCGATCCCGGCCAGCGCATCCGCCTCCGACTCGTCCGCGCGGCGCACCGGGAACCCACAAGGCTTGACGACGTCCATCCGTCCATCCTGCCGGCTCGCCCAAGATGCCCGCCCGCGTCCCGCACCCGCCCACGCGGCGGGGTGTCGTGACGCGACCCGGGTGCCGGCGATGGGGCTCAGGCGGGTGCGGACCGCGGGTCGTCGCCGCCAGGGCCGAGTTCGGTGTCCAGACGTGCGGGCCAATCGGCATCGGCGAGTTCCGCGTCGACGAGCAGGTCGCGCCAGTCCGCCTTCGCGAGTTCGACGGCCCGACGGAACCGACCGAGGTCGCCGTCGGCGAGCAGGACGATCGCGGCGCGGATGCGCTCGCTGCCCAACATCTCCCGATCATGGCCGGCGGCCTCCGGGAGCGCGTCGAGCATGCGCACGATCTCCGGCGCGGAACCCGGTGCGGGAAAGTCGCGTCGGATGCGCCGTTCGAGTCTTGTGCCGTCACCGGTCATGACACCACCTTCTACCAGACGGCATCGGCCGCGGGGACGCAACCGTCGCATCCGACTCGCGCGGTCGAGGCGCCGGGGCGGGCGCCTTGGCGAACTGCCCGCAAGAGCGGGCCGAGTTCGCTTTGTCCGGGGCGCCGGCACGGAGGGCGGACCTGCCCGCGCGTTCGGCGCGGGCAGGACCTATGCTCACGTCTTCGTGATCGACAATCGCCGTACCGTGCTCGCCGCTCTCGCGACCGCGGCCGTGATATCCGCCTCCGCCGTGGGCTGTTCGGCCGCCGCCGACGTCGCGGACGCCGCCCGTCCCGCCTCCGCCGCCCCCAGCGCCTCGGGGGCGGTCCCCTTCACCCTGCCGCCGCGCACCGGCGCCACACTGACCCGCGCCGAGGCCGCCCGTCGCTACCAGCAGATCGCGGCGCGCCGAAACCGGGCCGCCAACGCGCTCCTCGCGGGCATCCGCGACCACCGTCCGTGGACCGAACTGCGCGCCCTGGTCGCCAACCGACTCGCCGCCGAGGACGAGGAGTCCCGTCAACTCGCCGCGACCCCATGGCCGGCCGACGTGGCCCCACTCGCGGACGCGCTCGCCCGGGCGAACATGTCCCTGCGACCCGCGTGGCTCAAGATCATCGAGGCCAAGACCGTCGGCCAGTTCAGCCG